>JAZNLF010000110.1:0-9860 GCA_045578945.1 Clostridia bacterium
GGTGCTATTGCATTAAATGATAATTTCAAGCTCTCCATTTTCTGTTTCCTCCGTCAGATAATTCATTGAGTTTGCTTTGCAAACTCATTTTAGAATCAGTGTACGATGTAGTCAATGTGCCATTTCATTGTAGGGCACAGCCTTTAGGATGTGCCGAATGCGGTTCGTCGGAAACCGCCGAACCCTACATTGTCCATATCGATTGTATAATTTAGATGCCAATGTTTTTGGCGATATGCATTTTGCGTATAAAAAAAGGGTTTTGTCCATTTTCTTTACGGACAAAACCCCTTTTAAATTTGTATAGTTTTGTATGGGAATTTCAAAACCGCATTTATAGGGCGGTTTACTTTGCAAAATCGACCGCGCGCGTTTCCCGAATGACATTCACTTTAATTTGACCGGGATATTGCAGTTCACTTTCGATACGCTTTACGATGTCACGCGCCATTAAGACGGCATCATCATCCGAAACAGCGTCAGACTTTACCATGACGCGGATTTCTCTGCCTGCCTGAATGGCAAAGGATTTCTCAACGCCCTTGAAGGAATCGGCAATCTCTTCCAATTTTTCAAGACGTTTAATGTACGTTTCAAGATTTTCACGCCGTGCGCCCGGACGTGCGGCGGAAATTGCGTCTGCCGCCTGCACAATGGATGCAATCAGCGTAGTCGCCTCTACATCGCCGTGGTGCGCGTGGATTGCGTGAATAACCTCTTGATTTTCACGATACTTCTTGGCAAGGTCAACACCGATGGTTACATGTGTACCCTCGGTTTCATGGTCAACCGCCTTACCAAGGTCATGCAAAAGACCTGCGCGTTTTGCCGTCATAATATCCGCACCAATCTCCCCTGCCAAAAGGCCGGAAAGCTGTGCCACTTCAATAGAATGACGGAGAACGTTTTGCCCATAGCTTGTACGGAATCGCAATTTACCTAAAAGCTTTATGATTTCAGGATGCAATCCGTGGACGCCTGTTTCAAAGGTAGCCTGTTCGCCCTCCTGCTTGATGGTAGCATCTACCTCTTTGCGCGCACGCTCAACCATTTCCTCAATGCGAGCCGGATGGATACGGCCGTCCACAATGAGTTTTTCAAGCGCAACACGCGCAACCTCACGTCGTATCGGATCAAAGCCGGAAAGGATAACTGCCTCCGGCGTATCGTCAATAATCAGATCTATACCCGTCAGGGTTTCGAGGGTGCGAATGTTTCGTCCCTCACGTCCGATAATGCGGCCCTTCATATCCTCACTCGGGAGCGGCACTACCGATACCGTTGTTTCTGCCACATGGTCTGCGGCACATTTTTGAATCGCAAGTCCTAAAATGTTCTTTGCGCGTTTCTCTGCCTCGTCCTTTGCCTCGTTTTCAATTTCTTTTACAAGCATTGCCGCCTCATGACGGACTTCGCTTTCGATGTTCTTCAGAAGATACTCCTTCGCTTCCTCTGCGGTAAGTCCGGATATTTTCTCCAAAAGCTCGATTTCTTTTTTCTTGAGCTTTGCAATTTCCTCGCGTTCTACGTCCAAATCCTTATTCTTCTTCGCGAGTGCTTCTTCCTTTTGCTCAATTGACTCCGTTTTCTTATCCAGCGTTTCCTCTTTTTGCTGGATGCGGCGTTCCTGACGGCTGATTTCAGCACGTCTTTCCCGCACTTCTTTTTCATACTCTACACGATTTTTGTGGATTTCTTCTTTCGCCTCTATCAAAGCCTCACGCTTTTTGCCTTCTGCCGCTTTTTTGGCATCCTCTACAATGCGCTTTGCCTGTTCCTCCGCACTGCCCAGCTCCGCTTCCGCAATCTTTTTGCGGTACGAAACGCCGAAACGAAATGCTAAAAATGAGCCGATAACCAAAAGCACAAGCCCTACAATAGAAGCAATAATGGTTCCAGAAATAACCTCCACCTCCTTTTCTCTTTATTCATATGCACAAGGTGTATGCCGGTGCAAACCCCCGCAAAACGCGGCGGCGGCATGCTGAGCGTATGTACGATTTCGCCCAAAACAATTTCAAAAAAAGAAAAAGCTTCACCTCATTATATTGTAAAGCTTTTTCCCTGTTTTGTCAAGTGAAAATGGATATAAATTCGATTTTTATCAAAATTTTTATGCGATAAGCCACAAAATTCCAAGCGCATTCAAAAGGAATCCGAAAAGGAAGAGAACGCGCGAAAAAATGGGGAATTCGTCCTTTTTTGCAAGGGAAAGAATTGCGAAAAACAGAAACGGCAACAAATCCACGGTGTAGCGCGCGCCAAACTGCCAACCGCCCAAGGTGCGATGCATGCACAAAAGAAGAAGATGCAAAATGAGCAGAAAAAGCGTCAAAAAATCTGTCTTTTTTCGTGCGCGGCGCAAAAAGAGAAACACAAATGAAAGGACAATCGGGGATGCGAGGTAAAACGCAAAGCCGTCAAATCGCGGAAACGCTATAAAGCCGTCCCCGATTGCGGGCAGGCGAATCAAACGATACAAATTATAAGGCACGTACGAAATAGAAAATTGCGGCTCTGCCAAAAACTCAGGCAAATAATTGTGCCCGAATTCCAAAGGATTTCCAAATCGCAGAAAATTTAAAACGCCATAGAAAATGCCGACTGCCGCAGCAGGCAAAAAGGAACGCCAGAGTGTTTTTATGTCAGCGCCCTTTTCTCGCAGTATCAACACCAAAAGGGGCAGATATATAATCTGAAACGGACGGCAACCGACCGAAAACGCCCACAATAAAAACGCCCAAACGCATTTTTTGCGCGATGCTGCCAAAAGCGCCGCCATTGAAAGCGTAAAGGAAAGTGTCTGGGCGAAAAACCACACCCAGCCTTCAAAGAAAATTGTCAGGAAATTAGATCCGATGGTCACAAACAGCGCCCAAAACGCGGCATTTTTATCGTCATGCCCCGCACTTTGTGCGAGAAGATATGCAAAAAGCGCGCCCGCGGCTCCCAAAAGCACACTTAAAAACGCATCGGGCGTATGCGTGCCGAAAAGAAGGGTAAACGGCAATAAAAAGACAGACGGAAACGGCGGAAAACTTGCGTAAAATTTTCCGCCGTACGTTGCAATTTCAAGATGTGAATAGTTTTGCCCGAGGTCTAAATGCCCCTCGAGCCAGCGCGATGCCTGCAATGCATAGGTGTTATAGGGGTTTTCCGTTCCCAGCATGCCGCAAAAGCTCTGCAGCACAATCCCTGCCAGAAACACCGTGCAAAACACCGCCACCATACCATAGTTCTTTTTTTGCATTTCCTCGTCCTTTACACACGCAATTCGTCCAGCGTTTTGCCGTAGCCGTCCATAAAATAGCGGAAAAAGAGTCCCACCTCTTCTACATCGCTTTCCGTAAGCATTTTATAAATAGAGGCTTTCGCAGAGGCAAATTCCGTGTTGCCGCTTTTTTCTTCTTCAATGCATTTTATGTAGGCGGAAAGCTTGTCCGCCGCCTTCACAAGTCTTTTATGTTCCGCATCTCCACCCTCTAAAAGCGGTTTATAGTAAGGGCGCATTTCCGCGGGCAGCGCCTCCGCCATCTTCTCTGCCGTCTGCGCCTCCATCTCCTTATAGGCGGCGGAAAGCGCAGGATTTTTGTACTTAACGGGAGTGGGCATGTCGCCCGTTATAATTTCCGTCGCGTCATGGTAAAGTCCCAAAAGCGCGGCAAAATCGGGGTTATAGCTTTTGCCGAGATAACAGTTGCCGAGCACCGCCAACGCATGCGCAAGCATGGAAACCTCAAGGCTGTGCTCGCTGATGCTCTCCTTGCGGCTGTTTCGCATCAGCGCCCAGCGGTCAATATACTTCATGCGTGATAAAAGTGCAAAAAAGTGATACATCACAGTCTCTCCAATACTTTATTTAAAAGTGCGGCAAAATCCCTGCTGACGCGGTTTGCCATTTCCTTGACCTCTTCATGTGCAAGCGGCGTTTTGCAGATGCCCGCCGCCATATTCGATATTAGACCCACGCCGCCGACGCGCATCCCCATGTGGCGTGCCGCCACCGCCTCGCACGCGGTGCTCATGCCTACCGCGTCCGCGCCGAGCAAGCCAAAGGCACGGATTTCCGCAGGCGTTTCATACTGCGGGCCTGCACACTGCAGATACACGCCCTCCCGAAGGGGAAGCTCCAATTCCTTTGCCGCCGCCCGTATATGGTCGCAAACAAAAGCGTCATATATTTCGCTCATATCAGGGAACCTTACGCCGAGTGCCTCCTCATTCGGCCCTATAAGCGGCGAGGGCACAAAGGACGAAATCTGGTCACGAATCAGCATAAAATCGCCCGGCGAAAAGCTTTCACAAATGCCGCCCGCCGCATTGGTTAATATAAGCGTTTTGGCGCCCAAAAGGCCAAGAAGGCGAATCGGCATTACCACATCCTCCATCGGATAGCCTTCGTAATAATGCACCCTGCCCTGCATGAGTGCGACGGGCGTTTCCCCCACAAAACCAAAGAGGAAGCGGCCGCGGTGTCCGCTGACGGTCGAGGTCGGAAAATCAGGGATGGACGCGTAGTCTACCTCCGTAATCTTTTTTATGGATTCGGCAAAATCACCAAGTCCCGAGCCAAGCACTACTGCCACGCGCGGCACAAAATCCGTTTTCTTTCGTATAAAAGCCAAAGCGTTTTGCAGTTTTTCCATAAAAGCACCTCTCTTTTTTGTTTCTTTCATAACGATGCTTTACAGACAAGCGCCATTCCTTCGAGCATGTTTTTCAAACACCTCTAAAGCCTCTGCCTATAATCTCGCTTGTTGTTGTTATGATAATGAAGGCTGTAGGATCTTCTGCTTTTATTTTCTTCCGAAGGTTAATCGCTTCAAATCTCTTACACACCGTATGTATAATATATTTTTTATCACCCGTATAGCTGCCGGTTGCTTCCGAAATTGTTGCGCCGTGGTGAAGGTCAACCTTAATATAATCCAGTGCAGGCTGTGGGTTTGAAGTGATTACGGTAAAATATTTGCACGCATTGATGGAATCCGTAATTTCATCCACCAAATACGCTTTTATAAAGAGTCCCAAAAGTGAAAACAACCCTGCCTCTATTCCAAAAACGAAGAACGACATGCTCGCAATCACAAAATCAGCAACCAGTAGCGCCTTCCCGACATTGAGGGACGTATATTTTTTTAATATCAGTGCCACAATATCCGTTCCGCCTGATGAAGCATTATTGTTAAAAATAAACGCGGAACCCGCCGACGTTAGAAGCATCGCATAAACAAGCTCTAAAAACGGCTGATTTGTAAGCGGCTGCCCTAAAGGAATCCATTTTTCAAACAAATATGTCATACCTGAAAACAAAAGGCTGCAAAACACTGTTCTTATTCCGTTTGCCTTTCCTAAAAATAGGAAGCCAATCAGCAGAAGGGAAATGTTTATGACCGCAATCCATACGGATGGCGTTAAAACTGCAAATGTTTTTCCCAAAATTGTACCGATACCGCTAACACCGCCGGTCGCAAACCCGTTCGGGATTTTGAAAAAATATACACCTGTTGTTAAAAGAAGTGTTCCAAATATAATATAAATATATTCTTTTAATTTTTTCATGCAGATGCCCTCTTTTCTCATTCGTTGCATGCCGAATCCACCACAACTTCACCGTCTATTAAAACTTTTTCTATTTTTGTAGATATTTCAAACGGGCTGCCGTCAGAGATTACGATATCCGCATCCTTTCCAATCTCTATGGAACCGACTCTGTCCTCGATGCCTATATGCTCTGCCGCATAAATCGTAATTGCCTTTAAAGCCTCAAACGAATCCATGCCTGCTTTTATGGCAAAGCCTGCAGATATCGGCAGATTTTCCTGCGCGACAACAGGGCTGTCTGTAATGATACAAACATGGCATCCTGCCCCGGAAAGTGCCGCCGCTGTTTCCCACGCCTTGTTTTTCATCTCGTATTTTGCGGCATTTGTCATTGTAGGGCCAATCGCCAAGGGGATGCCCGCTTTGGACAATTCATCGACAATCAGATGCCCGTCCGTAACATGTTCAAGGGTTAATTTTACACCAAATTCCTTTGCAATGCGAATGGCTGTAAAGATGTCATTTGCCAGATGTGCATGTGCCTTCAGGGGCATTTCACCGCGCATAACAGGCAAAAGTGCATGAAGCTTTGCATCAAACGCAGGATATTTTGTCATGTCCCCTTCTGCCGCATCAATCGCCAGCATATAACGATTTGCTTTTGCCAAAATATCGCGGATAACCGCCGCAACCGTCATTCTGGAAGAGATGGATTTACTTCCATATCCGTTTGTAATATTTTCACCAAAAGCACACTTCATAGCCACTTCTGTTTGAATTGCCATATCATCCACACATTTGCCTGTCGTTTTAATTGCAGCAAATGTGCCGCCTATGGCATTGAGGCTTCCCGGGCCTGTGCAAACGGTTGTGACACCGCCTTGTCTTGCAGGTTCAAAATTCGCATCAAAGGGGTCTATCGCATCTATGGCACGCAGCTGCGGCGAAACAGGATCATTTTTCTCATTATGTTCCGATGCATTTCTCCCCTGTCCGAGTTTGCCCATTAAACCTATGTGGCAATGTGCGTCTACAAAACCCGGATAAATCTGTTTCCCTGCAGCATCAATCACAGTTTCTCCCGCCGCTGCAGAAATATCTTTTTCAATTGCCTTTATTTTGCCGTCACAAATTAAAATATCTGCAACAAAGGGTTCTCTTTGTACCGCATTGTGAATCGTACCATTTTTAATCAGCATGGATATTCTCCTTTTATTATTTTAAATTCCTTTTTATTTGTCCTTTTTTAAAGGCTTTCTGAAAATTACACCAACTATCATAATCACTGCAAAAACAATTAAATAGAAGAGCACAGGGAATGAAAATGTGCCATTTGCTTTTGCGGTTAAATAGGGGGTAATACCATGTGCATATACTGCCGCAAAGACCATAAACGCGCACGCTGCAATAGAAATAATAGGCAGTATAAAACGCTTAAATATACTCATTTCCTTCTCTTTTTTCATCCAGGCAATAAAGATTGGGATATACATTGCGTACACAGTTATGATGGGAAGCTCTGATGAGTCGAAATTAAATACACCAAACCAGCCGTCTGTAAGATTTGCACCATAAAAATACAGTAACCAGGCTGCACACACAAACAATCCCCAAACTGCAGAATTTGTTGTCATGTTCGTTTCCTTATCAACCTGTGCAAACACTTTTGGCTTCGGTCCTTCTTCTCGTGCGGCAATTGCATACATACCACGTGTTGCGCCAACCATCAGTCCGTTTAATGTACCAAGACATGAAACGACGATACAGATATTAAGCAAAGCGCCTCCAACACCACCAAAAATATTTGTAAACGCTGTGGGTGCGCCCTCCTCTATTAAAACTGCACTGCTCGCACCGCCCGCAACGCCGACGAAATACAAAACATAGGCAGCTACAACAATGAGTGAACCAACGATTAACGCAATCGGCAGGTTTCTCTTCGGATTTTTAAGTTCAGCATTGATAGAGGTAGCAACAATCCAGCCTTCATACGCAAACACAGTGGCAACGATCGCCGCAAACAGGCCGCTGCTTGTCGATCCCCCAACTGCTTCTGTAACAACAGATGTAAAGTTATTCGTCAAAGTTCCGTTTGCAAATCCCACGCATGTACCAACAATCGCCATCAGCGTAATGGGAATCAGTTTAATAACAGTTGCGCTGACTTGGAATTTTCCGGCAAGCTTTGGGGAAAGTGCATTCATAACATAAGATGCAACCAGGAAAAATCCTGCCAATGCCAGAACCTCTGCTCCCACCATACTCCAACCGAAAAGCACGCCGAAATATCTTGCGGATACCCATGCAAGGACAGAGGTCATGCCGGGGTAATAAAGGTTTACCATAAACCATGCTATGTAGTATGCATAGCTTTTGCCGCAGGTTGCCTCCGCATAATCAACCAACCCGCTGACCTTTTCATACTTTGTGGCCATAACGGCAAACTGCGAAGAGCAAATAATCATCAGAAGTCCTGTAATTACCCATGCAGCAATACCAACAGGCATATTACCGCCTGTTGCCACCAGTACGTTTTGTGCCTTAAAGAACACACCCGATCCGATTACAGTACCTACTACCAAGCAAATAGCCGTAATCAAACCATACTTTTTTTCAAGCTTTTCCATTTTTTCTCCTCCATTTTTTAGTATTTTTTAGAAACATATATTTTCAATGCATACAGCATGCAAAGACTATATAATCTTTCTACGGCATAAGCCAGCCGTATTCTCCGGGCGCCGCGTCAAACTTACCGAGCGTCTTTATCGGCTCGTCCTCACGCACCCAGAAGCTTTCCTGCGTTTCGCGCACCGTACCGCCAAAACGTATCTTCATCGGCACATCCTGCTCCCAGCCGATTTCTTTGCGCGAGAGCGTCACCATAAAGTGTGTGCCGTCGGACGGCTTCGTTTCCACTTGCCACATTTTATCAATTTTATCGAGCCTGCCATACAATCTGTTCATGTAGTACTGGTCATTATTCCAGCCATGCTGCTTGATGCCGCCCGGATGTATCATCATCGTTGCCGCAGGGCGCATCAGGCGGAATTCGGGAGAAATCATAATGCCCTTCTTCGCGGTGCTTTCCACCTCTATATAAAGATTTTCTGCATCATAAGCTACGCGGAAGCGGCTTTCGCCGTCCGTCATATCCTCCCATGCAGCATTTTCTATGCCGCCCTTGCCCATTTTGTAGTGGGGAATCCCCTCTTCTTCACCTGTGAAATACGGGAAAGGTATTTCGCCCTCTTCAATGCGTTTTGAAACGAGCGGGAACTCGGTTTCCAAAAGCTCTTTTAATTTTTCGATACGCCACTTGAGCTTTTCGGGGAAAAACTTATAGTTTTCCGCCTCGGAATGGTACCCCAAACGCGCGTCTGATGCCGAAATCGGTACCATTTTTTCAGTCAATTCTATTTCGCGCTCTACGATGTCGCGAAGCACAGAAAGCGTTCCTTTCGCATCCGCCTCACCGCGTCCCATCGCATTGCGAAGCGTGTAAAAACGCATAATATTGTGTCCGCTTTCAAAGAGGATGTCCAAAGCCTCCGCCACGGAAAGCTGTTCCTTGTGCCCATAAATGTCATCTGCCGAAACAGCGCGCAGGGTTTTTAAACCTTCCTTCCAAAGGCGGGACATTTCACCTGTTAAAATAACCGCTTCCTCCTCTGTATGTCCGTCCATGAGGCACTCGGCGATGCGGTCGCCGTCGGGCTTGTCGGTCGAATACCAAGAGCGCGGTAAGGAGAAGTTTTTCGGCGTAAGCTGCAGCTCCCATGTGATGCCGTCATGCATCGGGCCATAGTAGCTGAACATGATGTTTAAGGGGAAGTTTACATAGCCGTCTTTAAAGAGCTTCCACGCCTTCGCTACTTCCTTGGCGCGGGAATTGCCCCAGTAAATTGCCGCCAGATTCTCCAAGAATCCCATTTCGTCGGAAAAATCATGCAGGAAGGATAATTCGCCTGCCGCCTTACTCATAAGGGACGGATAGTTGCCGAAATACCAGCATTCCATAACGCCCTTTACGCCATATTTATGACAGCCTTTGAATTTATCGAATATAAGGCCGGGTGTGGGCAGGTATGGCACGGTTGCCACTTCGTGCGAGCAGCAAACCTGCATCTTCGCGTACATCGTTTTTCCGTATTTTTGTGCCGCGCGCGCTGTAACCTCAAAAAGCTCGGACGGGCCTGCGTAGGAAAGCCAGTAGTCAACACCTAAGCGGTCGCGCCCAAGCTGGGATGCTACGCCCATATCGTCAAAATTCTGCATAAGCATGACATCGGAAGGTGCCGTACGCACATAATCCTCAA
>JAZNLF010000111.1:0-1501 GCA_045578945.1 Clostridia bacterium
GTGGACAACACCTGAAAAATCCATTATAAATGGCGCCGTTTGGATTGGGGAGCTTTACATATCCAAAGGGCAGGACACGATGTATTTTGAACGCTTTAACGTCGGCCCCGAAAGCGGCTATGCCTTATATACGCATCAGTATATGACGAATGTGTACGGCGCGGTGGGGCAAGCGCAGTCCATTTTCACGGGGTATCAGTCTGCAGGCACGCTTTCCGATGCCAAGGTCTTTTACATTCCCGTATTTAAAAACATGCCCACTTCGGGTACATCCGTCACATTTTCGGGCGCTCCCGCGCAAACGGCAACCACCTCGGGCGGCGTGAATGTGCGCAAAGGGCCGAGCACGGGCACGGAAGCCATCGGCGCGCTGGGGGCAGGGCAAAGCTTTACGATTCTGGAAGGCGTACGCACCACGGACAATATGCTCGTCCCGTACCTGAAAAATCCTTATTGGTATAAGATTCAATATAGCGGCGGCACGGGTTATATCAGCGCAGAATATGCTTCGCTGATTCCGTCTGTGCGGCTTTCTGTGGGTGAGCGCTTCTCCCTTTTGCCTGCCGCTGCAGGCGGCAGCGGTAAGCTGTACTGGGAAAATACAAACACCAATGCGGTCACAATTTCCCAAAACGGGGAAATTACTGCCCGCGCAGGCGGTAACGCCGTAGTACGTGCCTATACCTCGGGCGGCGGGATGGCAACCGTTTATGTTGCGGTGACGGATTCCTTCGTGGATATGATAGGGCATTGGGCATCGCCCGTTGTGGATAAGGTTTGTGATATGGGGCTTTTTGAAGGCACCTCCAAAACCACCTTCTCGCCCGATGTGTCTATGACGCGCAGTATGTTTGTCACAGTCCTTGGTAGACTCTACACGGCGCTCGGCAACAAAGTCCGAGGCAATATAAGTGCGCTGCCGTATCTTGATATTGATGAAGGCGCGTGGTACGCATCCGCCGTGGCATGGGCATATGAAAACGACATTTTACCCTTTGAAGAAACGACGATGTTTAGCCCCTCTGCACCCATAACGCGTATGGAAATGATAGAATGTATCTGTAATCTGGCGAAGCTGCGCGGCGTTTCGGTGATAGGCGATACCGGTGCGATAGCGGATTTTGCAGATTTTAGTACCCTTACCAAAGATGAGAAAAAGGTGGCCGCGTGGGCAGTCGGCGAGGGGATTATCCGCGGCATGGGGAACAATACGCTGTCACTTTATGAGACGGCAACAAGGGCACAGGTAGCACAGATTATGATAAATACCCACACCTTCTTCGCGCAATAAAAATAATTTTTACGAAATGAAAACGCACTTTTTGCGGTACTTACTGCGAAAAGTGCGTTTTGTTTTTTTACTTATTTAAAAATAGCACGAATAAATGCTGAAAAAATAGGGTTTATGCGAATTTTAAAAAAATTTTACAAAAAAGCTTGCAAAAAAATGGAAAATATTGTAAAATAGGAATTGGAAAATATTACCAATTAGGAGGTAGAA
>JAZNLF010000112.1:0-2934 GCA_045578945.1 Clostridia bacterium
CCTCTTTACTTTATGAGCCCGAAACCAGTATTGCGCTCGGGTTTGGTTTCCGCTGCGGATTCCTGGGTCTCCTGCACATGGAAATTATTCAGGAACGCTTAGAGCGCGAATATACCATTGATTTGGTCACCACCGCACCGAGCGTTATCTATCGCGTCATAAAGACGGACGGCAGCATTGTTTTTGTTGACAATCCGACAAATCTGCCGCCGCAAACGGAAATCGACTATATGGAAGAGCCGTTTGTAGACGCGCATATTATGCTTCCGCAGCCGTACGTCGGAAGTGTAATGGAACTTTGCCAAGACAGACGCGGCATTTATAAAGATATGAAATATATTGATGAGGGCAGAGTTACTTTGCATTACGAGCTGCCCTTAAACGAGATTATCTATGACTTTTTCGATGCGCTGAAATCACGCACAAGAGGATATGCATCCTTTGACTATGAATTTTTAGCCTATGTAAAGAGTGACCTTGTAAAGCTTGACATGCTTTTAAATGGTGATGTTGTGGATGCTTTAAGCTTTGTGGTACATTCCTCAAAGGCGTATGCACGCGGACGCCGCATTGCGGAAAAGCTTAAGGAATCTATTCCGCGCCAGTTGTTTGAGGTACCTGTACAGGCGGCCATCGGCGGCAAGATTATTGCGCGTGAAACTGTACGCGCACTTCGAAAAGACGTTCTCGCCAAATGCTACGGCGGCGATATTTCACGTAAGAAAAAGCTTTTGGAAAAGCAAAAAGAAGGCAAAAAGAGAATGCGACAAGTCGGCTCCGTTTCCATTCCGCAGGAGGCATTTATGTCGGTTTTAAAACTCGACTCATGACGGGCGTATATGTGCATCTTCCCTTTTGTCTGCAAAAATGTCCGTATTGCGGGTTTTATTCCGAGGTCGGGCGCGAAGGCGAAATGGAAGCGTATGTAACACGCGTTTTAAAAGAAGCAAAATCCTACCCCTCCGCGGCGGTCGATACCATATACTTTGGAGGCGGCACACCCTCTGCTCTTCCCGCACCGCTTTTAATAAAGCTTTTGGAAGGATTGCTTTTGCATTTCCCCTCTCATGGCGAAATTACCATAGAGGTAAACCCTGCCACCGTAAATTTGGAAAGCTTGCGGCTTTTGCGGCAAAACGGGTTTAATCGTATCAGCATCGGCATACAGTCCCTGTCGGACCAAACGCTGAAAACCATTGGCAGGGCACACGATGCCGCTGCCGCCATCCGCACGGTGCTGGATGCCGAGAAGGCAGGCTTTACCAATATATCGGGGGATATTATTTTTGCACTTCCTGACGAATCGGAAGCTTCCCTTTTTGATACAGCGAAAAAAATGTGTGCTTTGCCGCTTACCCATATTTCCGCCTATTCCCTCTCCATTGAGCCAGGTACGCCGTTTTCAAAAAAGGCGCTCTCTCTCCCTGATGAGGACATGGAAAGGCACATGTATTGGCGCCTTACGGATACCTTTTTGAAAAACGGGTTTTTACAATATGAAATTTCAAATTATGCCCGCGCGGGATACGCGGCCAGGCATAACACCATTTACTGGACGGGTGGGCAATATATAGGCCTCGGGGCAGGCGCACATTCCTTTTACGCCAATGCGCGCTATGAGAATGTGGCAGATATTGCCGCGTATATAAAAAGCGAAAACCCGATTACATCCGTTTCCTATGTGGATCAGGCGGAGCGGCAAGAGGAGATGTATATGCTGGGGCTTCGCATGGTCCGCGGTATACCCGAAACGGACAATCCGCAAATCGACGGGCTTTGCCGCGACGGACTTTTATGGCGGAAGAATGGATACATTGGCCTTACAAGGCGCGGTATGGATGTTTTAAACTACGTCATATATAAGCTTTGTGAATAGGAGGAAGCCATGGGTGACATCAAAAGCGATGCCCTTCGCATTGTTTTAACAAGACGGCGCACCGAAAAGCAGACGGCGGAGGCGCTTATCAAAAAAGGATATTTAGCGGAGGAAGCGTGGGAGGCGGCCGCCTACTACCGCGAGAACGGCTATATTGACCACGAAGATTTCGCCGCGCGTTTTGCCCATGATGCCGCCGCCTTAAAAGGACATGGTCCCATACGCATCTCGCGTGACCTTTTGGAAAGAGGCATAGAAAAAGAAATTATAGAGGCGACGCTTTCGGAAATCGAGTTTGATGTTGTCCCGCAAATGGAACGGCGGTTTGGCACGGGAAGCCGTACATACGCCGAAATCCAAAAAATCTATCAGCATTTTATGCGGAAAGGATTTACATCCGGCGCCATTTATAAAGCGCTTGATGCACTATATACGTATGAGTAAAATTGGTTTTATTTCGCTTGGCTGTTCTAAAAATCTGGTCGATACGGAGATTATGATCGGACTTGTGGAAAAAGCGGGCCATGAAATTGTAAATACGCCCGAGACAGCGGAAATTTTAATCATCAACACCTGCGGCTTTATAGATGCGGCCAAGGAAGAGGCAATTGACACGATTTTGGAAAATGCTGTCTATAAAAAAGAAGGCGTTTTGAAAAAGCTTGTCGTCACGGGCTGCCTCGCGCAGCGCTACCGCGATGAAATTATAAAAGAAATGCCCGAGGTGGACATGGTTGTGGGCGTGGATGAATTCCCGCGCATTGTATCACTTTTGGAGGAGGACGGTGGTGTATTCGTTACCGGAAACAGTGCCCCCTACCCCGAAAATATGCCGCGTGTCCGTACGACGCCGCCTTTTATGGCGTACCTCAAAATTGCAGAAGGGTGCGATAACCGATGCACATACTGCGCCATCCCTTCCATACGCGGTCCGTACCGAAGCCGCCCTATGGCAGAAATTATAAGGGAGGCGGAAACGCTTTTCAAAGAAGGCGTGCAGGAACTCTGCATCGTCGCGCAGGATACCACGCGTTACGGCTCCGATTTGGAAGATGCGT
>JAZNLF010000113.1:0-9020 GCA_045578945.1 Clostridia bacterium
CATTCTTTTTTGGTAAACAGAATTTTTTGGCAGACTGTATCGACCTGCTTTCTTATGGCTTTCCGAAAGGCTTCCGCCTCATCTGCCATGAAATAGTCTTTTTCAGGACGCCGCTTTGCCCACACCTTTTCATCAATTGCGGATAAAAATGCATCCCAATCGTCAGTATGCTTCAAAAGAGACTGCAGCATGCATCGATCTTTTTCAAACACCTCAGCATATGGCGCGGATTCCGCATGCATTATAGCGGCACGCGCACATGCATCGATTGCACTTTCTATCTCATATTTAATGGAATCTAATATAATTTTTGCGCAGGTGCTTTTCCCAAACGCATCCTCGCTGGTATCATATGTTTGCACTGCCTCAGATAACCATTTTCTTGGATTTGGCATACTCTCCGCAAAGGTATACAGTTCTATGCATGTATCGCATAAATAGTCATCATTTTTTACACCCGCATAGCAGTTTGCAAATTCCAAAAAGGTTGCATCACCCGATGCAAGCATATCTTCGAGTGCCAGTTGTGCTGCCTCATTTCGCATCAGCGCCGCCTCTGTTGCATCCAAAACACGAAAACCTGCATCTAAGCCGATTTCCGCAAAATAGGTCCTTAAAACATATAGGCAAAAAGAATGCATTGTCATAATGGAGGCGCTGTCCATTAGCGGAAGTTGTGCCCTCAAATGCGCATTGTTTGGCTCTTCTGTCAGTTTTTTTGAAATACTGCTTGTGATTCGCGCACGCATTTCCGCCGCCGCCGCATTTGTAAATGTAACAACCAAAATTCGATTTATGTCTAAGTTTTCTTCAAGAATGCGCCTTATAATACGCCCTGTCAACACTTGTGTCTTTCCGCTGCCGGCTGCCGCGGACACAAGACAATTCGATTTTTCACCATAAACAGCCTTGGCCTGTTCTGCTGTCCATTTAACGTCCATCCGCTGCCTCCATTTCCGCCCAAACTTCTGATGGCATTTTCTTTTCAATCTGTCTAAATGTTTTTCCGTCATGCGTGCAAATTGAACGATATTGGCAATAGGCACATGGCGTTTTATCCTCTTTTTGATAGGGACGAATGGAAACATTTCCATTCAGGATTTCTTGCGACAGACGTTTTGCAGTGTGTATTGCCGTTTCCGTAATGGCTGCAAATTGTTTTTGCGTAGCAACATTACCGCTTGGAATTCCCTTACTAAGCCTTGCGGGCAATACATCAGAGGAAGTACTGATTTTTAGGTCCATTGCCCGAATAACATCCTCGTCACTTAGAACGAGCCCAGAAAGTTTAAACTTTTTCTTATGTAAACTGTCTATCACTTCATTTTGTTCACTGGGCAAGGCGTCAACAATCGGATCGTCAATCTTAAAATAAAGCATACCTGCCGCAGTCGGATTTTTGCCGACAAAGGTTTCATTTTCTTTTGTGCAAAGCGCAGAAATATAGACAGCAAGCTGCAGTTGTAACCCCGCGGATATGTCGCCCAAATCAAAAGATGGTGTGCCTGATTTGTAATCAATGATGCGAAGGAGTGTTTGATTTTTTTCTGCAGAATAAAGTGCATCTGCACGGTCAATTCTTCCTGTAAGCTGAATGCTTTTACCTTCGGGAAGCGGTATGGTAAGAGGCAGGAAATCTCCATTTTCATCAAATTTTAGTTCATATCCGAGCGGCTCAAAGGAGGAAGCACGCATATGCTCCGAAAGCATCAGAATGCTTGCTCTCACCGATGCGCGAAGTCTTGTAAAAAGATATGCGAGTCTTGGTGAATTTTCAAGTGCAAATTTACTGATTCGACCTTCTAATAAAGGTGCAATAATTTCAAACTCTTTATCGATATATGCACTGTCTACCGAGCGCCAATTTATATGATTCTCACGCAGCCGTTTTGAAAACATGTCAATAAAATCATGCAGAAAGCGCCCCGCATCCGTTGCAGCAGGTTGCATGATTTTGCGTTCCTTCGCGCCCAATACATACGAAGTATAAAATGCAAACGGACAAGAGGCTTGTTTTTCCAGTCGTGTTACGCTGGTTTTAAACCTTTGACCATATAATGCATTTACTGTATCAGGCTTTAGATATATGTCCGTTTCTCTGTCCATAAGACTTGAAAGCGCTGCTTCCATTTCGTCTTGCCTATGTTCTAAAAGCCATCCCATTGCGCGACGCATCTTTTCATCTGCCTCCCCATTTCGCAGTGCAGATAAGACGTGGCGCATAGTAATATCGGGAACGGATATTTTTTCTTCTGCAGCAATACCGGTCAGTTCACTCACTTCACATACAGCGGGGAAAATTTCACGTACACGATTATATATGCGTGACGGCCGCATCGCATTTCCTTCCATGTCTGCCGCTGCATAGCTTAAACATAAAAACTCTGTCGGCATCGTTATGCATTTATAGATTAAATGTTCTTCTTCTAAAATTGTTTTATTTTCCATCGTGGCAATATCAACACCAAGTGAAGATAGGGCAATACGGTCCGCATCGGGTAAAATGCCGCCGCGCTCAGGAGATGCCGGAAATACGCCGTCTGCAACACCGAACGCGAAAACAGCTTTTACGTTATAGCCCTTTACACGGTCAATACTACCGACAGAAACGCTATCCGAAGAGGAAGGTATAATTCCCGTTTCAAAATCTCCAAGGCCCACACGAAGCATATCATAAAGCCGACGCAAACTAATTTCCTCATCCCCGAATGTATCATAAATACCATCAAGTGCATCCACTAAATCATTATATACGCCCCTATACTCTGCGGCAGATCCAAGATCACCATTTTTTTCAAATAATTTTGCAATAGCACGAATGCGGCGTTCCGCTTTCATTGCGGTTAAAAATGCATAAATCGCCACGCATTTGTCCGCTGCACTTTTCCCGTTTCGCAAATCCGATTCCAGTTTCAGTAGGGGTGCCATGATTTTTCGGCGTGTCATATCTGCAATGCGAAGTGTCTCTTTATCAACTTCACTTTCCTCTTCGCCATAAAGACGTACACGTGCCTTCCAGTTTTCCTCAGATTTCCAAATATTTCCGCGAATCCCCGTTGCAAGAACATAGTTTTCAAGCGTGTCCGCATCTTCTTGTCTTATGCGCAGAAAACCGGACTTAATATAGCGGAACATAACATCATAAGAAAAACCTTTTAGAATAAGTTCCAACGCAGAAAGGACAAAGACAACAAACGGATGCTGCAAAATACTGATTCGTCTGTCCATAAAAAACGGAATATCATAACATGCAAAGGCCGAGGAAAGAAATTCCTCGTACATGTCGATATTCCTTGCACAAACAGCAATATCGCGAAAACGATAGCCTTTTTCACGGCAAAGCTTTAAAATCATTCGAGCAGCATGATGCACTTCTTCCATGGGATTTATGGATGTTAAAAGCTTAATAGATTCCGTTTTGTTTTCATACAAAGACGTCGGATATGTAAAATAGGATTTTTCAAGGAATGCCAGCTCCTGATTATCAATTTTACGCTCACCCAAAATTACGCTTTTTTCAATCGGAACGTTAATTTCATGTGCAATTTCTGTGAGCTTATCCGCCATGCGCGCGTGCAGCATAAATTCAGATTTATTTTTATCCTCAGGCAAAAGAGCAACTGTTACCGTAACGCGCTTTGCTACGGCAAGCATTGAACGTATGCAAGCTATTTCACCCGGGTCAAACCCGTCAAAGCGGTCAATAAAGATTTCCTTATCTTTTACAAAATCCGTAGTTAAAATTGCTGTACTTAAAAGTTCTATATCATCATCACGGTCTGCATATTTTCCGGAAACTGTTTCTTCATATTTTTCCAAAAGAAGTGCAATATCTGAAAATTTATCGCCGCAATGCGGCAAACTTTCCGCAGCCATCCGCAAAACATCGGGCGATATACTGTAGCGTTTTAATTCCCCGAAAAGTGTGCATAGTTCCCCCGCAAGGCAAGTGTCATTTTCCGCTTTTTTAAATACACGCAGTTTTTTCTTGTTCTCTATAAGCAATTTTTGCATGATAATCGCTTTCATGCGTGAATCAAGCCTTGGCAATGCTCCGCCTTTTTGCAATGACAAAACACGGGCTGCCAGGCGCTGGAAACTTACGATTTGTACGCCGCCGAGTCCGTGTATGTTTACTGTGTTACAAAATCTTTGTTCAGCTGTAAAGGTAAATTGTTGGGGTGCAATATAAAGGCACGACTCATTTTGCGAGAGTGCCTCATGAATACAAAAGCTTGTCTTGCCGCTTCCAAAATGACCATATACAAGTCTTAACGACATATTGCTTCTCCTTGTAAGTTCCAAGTTTTTACTTCTGTAATGTGTACATCGACAAATTGACCGACATCTATGTTTTTACCTTTGAAGTTTACAATTTTTCCGCCCTCTGTCCGTCCTGTCAGCATTGTTTTATCTGTTTTACTCGTGCCTTCTGCCAAAACGGAAAGAACTTTATCGGATAATGCCATATTTTTTTCTAAGGAGATTTGATTTTGCAAATCCACCATTTTGTCAAAATTCAGCTTTTTCTCCGCCTCTGTCAAAACATTTTCCATAGACGCTGCAGGTGTGCCGCGACGCGGTGAAAAGATGAATGAATAAATCATATCATACCGTACTTCCTGAAGCAGAGAGTAGGTATCTTCAAAATCTGCATTGGTTTCGCATGGGAAGCCGACAATTACATCGGTCGTAAGTGCAATATCAGGAATTTTATTTTTAACCTTCTCTACAATTTCCATGTATTTTTTTCGTGTGTATTTTCGATTCATAGCCTCGAGTACGCGGTCACTTCCCGATTGCACGGGCAAATGCAGGGCATTACATATATTCGGCCTTTCCGCCATAACGGAAATAACCGCATCATTTATATCCTTCGGATGCGACGTCATAAACCGTATACGCGGGATTCCTATATCGCTGATGCTTTCCAAAAGCCTTGCGAAGGCATCTCCACCACCTTGATAAGAATTTACATTTTGCCCCAAAAGCATAATTTCCTTACAGCCTTCATTTTTCAAAAGCTTTATTTCTTGCAAAATATCTTCTTTTGCACGGCTGCGCTCTCTCCCTCTTACATAAGGCACGATACAGTATGAGCAAAAATTGTTACAGCCATACATAATCGGCACGCTGGCACGAAATTTTTCCTTTCTGTATGACGGCAAACCCTCGTGTAAATGTCCCTCAGGAAAATCTATATCAAAAATGCGTTCATTCTTAGTGATATGTTCAAAAAGAAGACGCGGCAGAGCATCAATATTATTCGCGCCAAGGACAATATCCATATGGCGATACACGCGGCGAAGCTTTTCGATTACGTGCGTTTCACCCGTCATGCACCCTGAAAGGGCCAGTATCATGGACGGCTTTTTCTCTTTTAAATGCTTTAAAACACCAATTGTGCCATATGTTTTTTTCTCTGCATTTTCTCGAATGGCACATGTGTTTAAAAGTACAAAATCCGCAGAATACATATCCTCGGTGATGGTATACCCCATATCCGTAAGCATACCCATAATTTTTTCACTGTCATTTTCGTTCAATTGACACCCGAATGTGCGGACATATGCAGTCTTATTCTGTATGTATTTTTTTACTTCTGCCGTATAGTTCATAGTGTAATTTCTCTCCTGCCGTCTAAGGCACGTGCAAGTGTCACCTCATCCGTAAATTCCAAATCGCCGCCTACGGGAATCCCGTGTGCAATTCTTGTAATTTTAATGCCAAACGGCGCTAAAAGCTTTGCAATATAAAGTGCAGTTGCCTCTCCCTCTACGCTCGGATTGGTTGCCATAATTACTTCTTTAATGTCCTCTCGCACCACTCTGTCCAAAAGCTCACGTACCTTAATATCGTCAGGTCCAACGCCATCAATTGGCGAAATTACGCCGTGCAAAACATGATATACACCTCTATACTCATGCGTTTTTTCCATAGCTGCCACGTCTTTTGGCCCCTCTACAACGCAAATTACCCCTTTATCACGCCTTGCATCACCGCAAATGCTGCATGGCTGCGTGTCCGTATAGCTTTGGCATACTTGACACAAAGAAACCGCAGTTTTTACAGTGCGAATTGCCGCAACAAAATCATCTGCTTCTTTTTGAGAAAGAGACATCACATAAAAAGCCATGCGTACAGCCGATTTCCGACCGACGCCCGGCATGCGGGCAAACATATCAATTAAATTTGCAATTGGCGGTGCGTACATAATATTCTCCTTTTAGAATAATCCGGGCAAATTCATGCCACCTGTTATTTTACCCATTTCAGAGGCTGCCAATGCGTCAGCCTTACGCATCCCCTCATTTACGGCGGCTAAGATTAAATCTTCAAGCATTTCAATATCATCGGGGTCTACTGCCTCCGGCTGAATTTGAATCTTTACCAGCTCTTTTTTACCGCTGACCGAAACAGTTACGCTGCCGCCACCTACAGTTGCTTCTACTGTTTTGCTTTCTAATTCTTCTTGTGCACGAAGCATGTCCTGTTGCATTTTCTGGGCTTGCTTTAACATATTATTCATGTTGGCGCCACCAGGCATTCTCGGAAAACCACCTTTTGCCATTTTGTATACACTCCTTTTAAAAATTCGATATTTCAGATAGCGGGTCATCCGCTATTTCTTTATGATTGGATACGTCAAGCTCAATCATTACATCAAGAT
Organism: Clostridia bacterium; assembly: GCA_045578945.1. Taxonomy (GTDB): domain Bacteria; phylum Bacillota; class Clostridia; order UMGS1883; family UMGS1540; genus JAQXGO01. Next base: position 6,671 of record JAZNLF010000113.1, read on the forward strand.
TTGCTTTTTCCAAAACAGCCTCTTTTAAAAGAGCCATATTTTCATCACGAAGCATTGTCTTCGCCGCCAAAAGTGCACTATTGTCTGCAAACAAAAGACAGAGCCTTCCGTTTCTTTCTGTGACTGCATCTACGCTATCTATCGCCATCATGGTCTGCAAATGATTTTTACTGATTAGATAACTCATAATTGCATCACGGTTTTTATTAAATGCATCTGCAATCCCATTATTATTTATCTTGCATGGTTTTTCTTTTTGTACGGATTCTTTCTTTTTAATTGGTTCAGCGGACGCTTTCGGCTCTTCTTTTACAATTTTTCCACCCTTTAGCATGCCTTCAAGGTTTGCGACACGTGCCGCCAAAGCCTCACGGCTATCACCGTACACGGGGTTTGACATTTTAATAAGAGATAGTTCAAAGCATATCCCTGGATTTGTTAAATGACGCATTTGCGCAGCAGTTTCCACTGCAATTTCCAGCATATAAATAAGTTGTTCTTCACTGAATTTTGCAGAAAGCGTTTGCATTTCTTCTGCAACTTCCTTTGTTATATCCAGCGTTTTTTCAGCGTCGGCTGTGTACTTACATAAAAGAAGATTTCGAATATATTGGATGAAATCTTCGCTCAGCCGCGAAATCTGCTTGCCTTCATCCGCATACGTGCGAAAAGCAGAAAGTATCTTCATCTTATCCTGCATAGCAATGCCGTCAACAAGGTTATATAAAACCTCACCAGATGTTGTACCGAGAAATTCTGCAATTTCTTCGTAGGAAAGCGCGGTGCTGCCAATAGCCATACATTGGTCTAAGATACTGAGAGCGTCACGCATAGAGCCATCAGCCTTTTCTGCCATAAGGCGCACGCCGCGTTCTTCTGCCGAAAACCCGTCTGCCTTTAAAATTTTTAAAAGCTGTTTTTCAATATCTATCGTACGGATGCGGTGGAAATCAAACCGCTGGCAACGCGATAAAATTGTTGCAGGAACTTTATGCGCCTCCGTAGTTGCTAAGATAAAATGCACATGTTCAGGCGGCTCTTCTAAAATTTTAAGAAGAGCATTGAATGCGCTTGTCGTAAGCATATGCACTTCATCTATAATATAAATCTTGTTTTTAAGCGCCGTACCTTCAAATCGGGCTTCCTCACGAAGGTCACGAATACTGTCAACACCGTTATTGCTCGCAGCGTCAATTTCCGTTATATCTAAAATGGTACCACCCAGTATACCAAGACAATTTTCACATGCATTACAAGGATTTCCGTCACGCGGGGAAAGGCAGTTCATAGCACGGCTTAAAATACGCGCGGTTGACGTTTTCACTGTCCCGCGAGAACCGCAAAAAAGATAGGCATGACCGACACGACCACGCTGGATTTCATTTTTTAGCGTTTCTGTTATATGCGACTGCCCGACTACATCATCAAATGCCAGCGGACGCCACGTTCTATATAGTGCCGTGTATGCCATAACTTCCTCCTTTGGTATTTAAAAAAAGTCGTACGCCCTTTCCTCGAAGCTGTTTTTTTATGCGGTATGCTTGCAATCGGCTGATGCCAGGCACCCTTGCGGCACACATAAGACACCGTTTATCGCTGCTTGGTTCCCCACCTGACGAGGTTCGCGGGCTTATGTTGCGCAAGACCTGACCGTAAGCACCGCTTACAAGCGCCAGCCATACAAAAACAGTCCTCAAAAAGGGCATCATCCCCGCTATAGCGGATTGCGGGTACAGGGCACCGCTAACTCCCCGACTGTACGACTCTATTATTATACACGATTTTAAACTTTATTTCAACAGTTTTTTAAAAAGATTTTTAAATATTTCATTTAGTCACTTTCTTTTTATAAAGAAGGTAAAACAGATGTAAAATAGCGTTTCATATTATAAAAAGCCAGCTTTTGCACAATATCCTCTCGAATATTACGACGCAAAAGTGCATTTATAATCTTATACATATCTATATTTCCGCTTATGCCGTTTGGAAGCGCATCTACACCATCGAAATCACTTCCAAAACCAATGTGATTCTCCCCGCCGCGGTCTAAAAAGTATATAATATGCCTTATGATATCCTCAATACTGTCACCACCGAGAAATAACGGATAAAAGTTCATGCCAATTATGCCGCCATTTTTGATAATTGCATCTATTTGTGCATCTGAAAGATTACGCGCATGTGCACAGAGTGTTTTTGACGCGGAATGCGAAGCAATAATTGGCTTTTGTGTCACTTCTAAAACATCCCAAAAGCCTTTCTCGGATAAATGCGATACGTCCACCGCTATGCCAAGATGATTCATCTTACATATAACATCTTTCCCGAAAGCTGTAAGTCCTTTCTTTTT
>JAZNLF010000114.1:0-3267 GCA_045578945.1 Clostridia bacterium
GTGAGCTTGAATGCAAGCGTGCGGAATGTGTAATGCTGTGCGGGACTGCGTCTGCGAAATAACAGTCCGTGATCCGCCAAAGCCAAAAATTCATGAAATATGCGTTGACAACACCGTTATTTTTTGCTATAATTAAACGTAATTATAGTGTGTAATTACATTCCGCAGACTACGGTTTGCGGAATGTTTTTGCGAAATGGAGAAAATCGTTAGAAAGGAACGGTCATAAAAATGAAATATGACGTAATCATCGTCGGCGCGGGACCTGCGGGAATATTTACGGCGCTTGAAATGATAAAGCGCGGTTCTGCCAAAAAAATTCTCATAATCGAAAAAGGACTTCCCGTTGAAAAACGCCACTGTCCCAAAATCAAGACCAAGGAATGTGTGAAATGCAAGCCTCATTGCCATATAACCACGGGATTTTCGGGTGCAGGCGCATTTTCCGACGGAAAGCTTAATACGCTTGTTAAAGACAAAAGCTTTCGCGGTCAGTTTGTTCTGAAAACGCTTGTCGATGCAGGCGCGCCGAAGGAAACGCTTTATGCCGCGAAGCCCCATCGCTTGCATGCGGTCAATTTCCTTTTCAATATCCGGATAGTCGGGGTGCATGGAGCCGAAGCCATAAAGCTTGTCGCTGATTAAAGAAGCAACAAAGGTGTTGACGTTTTCCACCTGATGCGCTGCCGTTGCAGTGGAATGGATAAGACATTCCGTAATTTCAGGCGCTTCGGCAAGACTTTTTTGAAACGCCGCCAACGTGCCGTCTGCCGCCATGGGCACTTCGTAGTAAAGCCCCAGATTTCGCACGGCTTTTCGTGCAATTGCATCGGGGAACACATGCACATGCATGTCAAAAATTTCATACTGCAACTTAAAATCCTTCTTTCAAAATTTTCTATGCGGTGGGTTGTGCCGCAAGCTCTTCCAAAATACCTTCTCTTACGCCGCTTTCCACCGACTCGATTTCTGACGCGCCGATATAGGAAAGAAGAACATCCAAGGTCAAAAGCGCAGGGACAATGGTTGCCGCCCTGTCGCCAAACTCTTTCTTTAAGACGGGGAAGGACGCACTTTGAATCGCTCTGGAAATTGCATCGGCCGAAATACGCCCATCCTGCCCCCAAAGCCTTACAATGGCACGGATACTGCCGCCTGTTAAATATAAAGTTTTATGGCAGACTTGATAAAACGAAGGCTCTTTTTGGCGCATATGTAAAACGTGGGCACGAAGTGCGGCGCTCTCCTGCGGCGAAGGCATATTCCCTTTTAAAAAGGCACATCGGGTACGCATACTGCCGAGCGGCAGGGAACAATGCGCCATGAGGCCGCCTTCATCAAAGGTAAAAAGCTGCATACTGCCGCCGCCTAAATCGCCACCGATGCCGCATGAAAGCGTTTTTTTATGTAAAAGCCCCAAATAGTCATACCGTGCCTCCTCCTCTGCAGATAAAAGCCGCACCGAAATACCCGTTTTCGTGCGGATTTTTTCGAGCACCGCCGCGCTGTTATGAAGGCCGCGCAGGGAAGCGGTTGCAAAGGCAATTTCTGTGTCGGCAGAGCGTATGTAGGGCAAAAGTGCGGAAAAGGCATTTAAAATAACATCTATACCCGCATTGGTCAGACAATTATTCTCAATATATTGAACTACGCCTGCGAAAACACTTTTGTTGGAAATTCGTGTGCCATTTTCATATAAAACGGTGCGGATGGTGTTGGAACCGAGGTCGGTAATCGCAAGACGCATAAAAAAACTTCCTTTCCTTTGTTTTTTTAAGTATAGCATACAAAAGGGTGGAAAGTCAATATAAAATGCGCTTAAAACATACGTTTAAAGTGTGAATTTTGGTTGTATTTTTGCAAAAAACATGCTATACTTTAAAATGAAGAATAGAAAGGAAGGATAAAAATGGAAATCAATGCAAGAGAACGAGCACTCAGGCGCGGCGCATGGACAGGGATTGGTGTAAATTTCCTTTTATTTTGCATAAAATTTTTTATCGGGACAATCTCGGGCAGCGTGTCGGTCATGGCGGATTCCTTCAATAATTTATCGGATGCAGGCTCGTCCGTCGTAAGTCTGGTCGGCATTTTTTTGGCGGGCAGGCCTTCGGATGCGGAGCACCCCTTCGGTCACGGGCGAATGGAGTATATCTCAGGGCTTATTGTGGCGATACTGATTCTTCTGCTCGGCATAGAGCTTTTGCAGGGCGCGGCGGAAAAGATTATACATCCCGCAGCCGTTTCCTTCGGTGGTATGACTCTCCTCCTGTTGTGCCTGACCGTACCCGTGAAGCTGATTCTTTCTGCGTATCAGACGCGGCTCGGCAAAAGGACGGGTGCGACGGCGATGACGGCGGCAGGGCGTGACAGTCTAAATGATGTATTGGTAACCTTAGCTACGATAGTATCTGCGACTTTGGCAAAATACGCAGGTGTGTTTGCAGACGGCTATATCGGCCTTTTGGTGTCCGCCTTTGTCATCTATTCGGGTATCGGCGTCTTAAAGGACACCTTGGGGCCGCTTTTGGGGCAGGCACCGCCCAAAACGCTTTCGTCACAAATTGAAAAAATGATTTTAGAGTGTGACGGCATCGAGGGCACACACGATTTAATCATACATAACTACGGCCCCGAAAAATATATTGCATCCATTCATGCGGAGGTGCGTGCCGACAGCGATATTTTAAAAATTCATGACGTGATTGATTTGGCAGAGCGCCGTATTTTTGACGAGCTTGGGGTCCTTCTCTCCATTCATTTAGACCCCATCGATACCGACGATGCTTTAACAAACACCTTAAAAGAAAAGGTGACAAAGATTATCGGCGAAATTGATGCAGGGCTTTCCCTGCACGACTTTCGCATTGTAAGCGGCGATACGCATACGAATTTAATTTTTGATTTGGTCGTGCCGAAAGCGGTGAACATGCGTGAAAACGAACTGAAAGCCGAGATTGACAAACGCCTTTGGGCCTTAAATCCCACCTACTTTACGGTCATTATATTTGACCACAGTTTTATTTAAAAGCGAAATAAATAAGAAAGGAGCTGTAAAATCATACAGCTCCTTTCTTTGTGGGGATAGGAAAAAATGCTTCAGAACGGACAAACTGAGCCAAAGCGTAAGCTTTGGGAAACCCGAAGGCGTACACGGGTACGCCGAGTGGCGAAGTTTGTTCGTAGCAAAAAGGCCTAAAATCTTTGCCTTTTTGCGGTCTGGACTTTTTTTACATCCCCATTTTACTTTGTGTTTATAACTCTCTT
>JAZNLF010000115.1:0-1682 GCA_045578945.1 Clostridia bacterium
TTTTCATTATGAATATTAAAAAAATACTGATTATCGGTGGCGATACGCGAATAGATTATCTGGCAAAAGCTCTTGAAAAGGAAAGTTTTTCCGTGAAAAAGTTTTCCGGGGAAGAACCGCTTAAAACTGCGATTTCAGAATGTGATGCTGTTGTTTTGGGGCTTCCTTGTAGTCGTGATGACAAAACAGTAGATGCACCAGAACTCAAGGACGAAATACTGTTAAAAGACCTTTTTCATATTATGGGCAAGGAAAAACTCCTTCTTGCGGGCAAAATGTCCGACGGGATAAAAGCCGTTGCAGACCTTTTTTCTGTCAGATGGGTTGACTATTTTATGCGTGAGGATTTTGAGCTTTTGAACGCCGTGCCAAGTTGTGAAGGAGCAATCCAGATTGCGATGGAGGAACTTCCCATAACGATATATGGCGCAAATGTAGTAGTAACGGGATTTGGGAAAATAGGCGAACTGCTTTCACTGATGCTTAAAAACATGGGCGCAAATGTAACCGTTTGCGCGAGGCGTAGTGCCCAGCGCGCGAAAGCACGCATCCATTCACTTCACGCGGCGCCTTTTTCCTACCTTGGAGACTGTATGGCAAACGCCGATATAGTATTTAACACCGTACCGCAACAAATTATAAAAAGGGAGCATCTTATGGACGCAAAAGACACGCTTATAATAGATCTTGCCTCAAAGCCTGGTGGCGTGGATATGGAAAGCGCACGCGATTTGGGGGTAAAGATTATTTGGGCACTCGGACTACCGGGAAAAGTCGCTCCTGTTACTGCGGGAAATATCATAAAAGAAACCATCTGCAATATTTTCAGTGAATCAGGTGAATAAACTATGGATGCAAAAAGCATCAGGCTCGGCTTTGCATTTACCGGTTCATTCTGCACCTTAAGGGAAGTAACAGATGCCCTTTATAAAGTAAAGGAAAAAGGCTACGATGTATTTCCCATTATGAGCGAGAAGGTTTACACAACCGATACACGCTTTGGTAAATGCAATGACTATATAGAAGAAATAGAAAATATATGCCAAAGAAAAATAATTGCAACCGTCACCGCCGCAGAACCGATAGGCCCTAAAAAACTCATCGACGCACTTCTTATCGCGCCGTGTACGGGTAATACATTAGGCAAAATCGCGCAGGGAATTTATGACGGGTGCGTACCTCTTGCGACAAAAGCGACACTTCGCAATAATTGTCCCGTCATAATCGCGCCATCAACGAATGACGGACTCAGTGCATCGGCAAAAAATATAGGAACGCTTTTAAATACTAAAAATATCTACTTTGTGCCATTCGGGCAGGATGACCCGATAGGAAAGAATAATTCCCTCGTCGCAAAGTGGGATTATATCATCCCGGCTGTAGAGGATGCCCTTGCGGGAAAACAATTTCAGCCAATTCTGATGTAAAAAAGCGGTGCTTTGCACCGCTTCAGACTGTCGAAAAAGTCGGTCAACCGCAAGCAAGATTAAATATAAGAAAATTTTGTAGGGGTTGGCAATTCTAAACGAACCGACAAAAACAAAACAGATTTTATTAGTCAAGCGAATATAAAAGCCCTGAAAACCGTGGTTTTCAGGGCTTTTTGCTTGCTTCTGTCCAAGGCATTCTCTACCGTACCCTCGTACGCCGACGAGCTTGCCTTGAACAGATTTACCTTTCTT
>JAZNLF010000116.1:0-6718 GCA_045578945.1 Clostridia bacterium
GATATTGCGTCTGGACTTCCTTTTTGGGTTCCTCTTTTGGCAGCGGCGCTTGTGATGGCGCTTGTGATGGCGGTGTTATCGCATCCTCTGTACGCCCTTCGGCCACCATCGCAATCGGCTCTGTCTGCGGTGCACTATAAAGACCTATTACAATGCCGCTTCCAAATGCCACAAGGCATAGCGCTATGCCGATAATGATATCTCTAAGTCGCATACTTTCCCCTCATTTCTCCCTACCCAGGGATTTTTTGCAGTTTTCTCTATTTACCATCCCCACTTTACATGATTTTATTCAAAAATTGCCTGTTTTGTAATACTTTTTTAATTCTTTTTGTTTATACTTATTCTCAGGGAGGTGTCTTATGCAGAACAAGAAAGCATTGAAAACATATCTGAAAGTCTTTGGGATTGCCCTTGGTATTCTCTCTATTATCTGTATGGGAGCCCTTTGCGGTGCCTTATACGGCATAATTTCCAAAGCGGATGATTTTGACCTGAATAACCTCAGCATGAACTTTACTTCTTTTGTTTATTATACAGATGCCGAAACAGGCGAAACGCATGAACTCGACAGGCTCTACGATAATGAAAATCGGATTTGGGCATCTTTTGACCGTATTCCGCAATATATGAAGGATGCAGTTGTTTGCATTGAGGACGAGCGTTTTTATTCCCATAAAGGCTTTGACATAAAGCGACTGATAGGCGCTGCATTCACAACACTCCGCAAAGGCGAATACGGCTATGGTGCCAGTACCATCACCCAGCAGCTTGTCAAAAACTTAACGGGTGATGATGAAATTACCATCACGCGTAAAATTCAGGAAATCTATCGTGCTTATAAGATTGAAAAGGAATTTTCCAAAGAACGTATTTTAGAGCTTTACCTAAACACGATTTATCTGAGTCAGCAATGTAACGGCGTACAAGCCGCCGCAAATGTGTATTTTGGGAAAGATGTAAGTGAACTTACACTTGCAGAATGTGCCTCTCTGGCAGGGATTACACAGTTTCCGTCACGCTATGACCCTATTGTAAACCCGCAAAACAATAAAGAAAAGCAGGAAATTGTCCTTGCAAAAATGCTGGAGCTTGGAAAGATTTCAAAAGAGGAATATGATGCTGCCATTTCGGAAAAGCTTGTATTCTCCGGAAAAGACGACAAAGAGGATGTTATTTTAAGTAACTCCTATTTCGTTGACGCCGTGATTGAAGAGGTTTTGGAGGATTTACAGACGGAGAAGGGCTATGCAAGACAGGTTGCATTAAAAATGCTTTATTCAGGCGGCCTTTCCATATACTCCACAGTGAATATTGACGTGCAAAAGACCATGGAAAAAGTGTATCAGGATGCTGCTAATTTCCCGAAAACAAGTGGCGAGGTACAGCCTGAAAGTGCCATGGTTGTCATGGACCCTGCGACAGGGAATATTGTCGGTCTTGTTGGCGGTCGCGGTCAAAAATCTGCCAGCCGTACATTAAATCGTGCAACACAGACGCTCCGCCAGCCCGGCTCAACCATAAAGCCTATCTCCGTATATGCGCCCGCTCTTGAATACGGGCACATTATGCCGTCCTCGACGGTGGTGGACGGGCCTATTACCATCGACGGCTGGTCGCCGAAAAACGCAGGCGGTGGTTTTGCGGGTACTGTGAGTGTAAAAACAGCGGTTGCAAGGTCTTTGAATACTGTAGCCGTCCGCGTGCTCGACAAAATCAGCATAGATACTTCCTATGAATTTCTGCAGAAGAACTTAGGCATTACAAGCCTTGTCGAAAACGAAACACGTGATGGCAAGGTGTATTCCGATAAGGGCTATGCCCCGCTGTCACTTGGTGGTCTTACGGACGGCATTTCCGTCATGGAAATGTGCGCCGCATATGCGCCGTTTGTAAGTAAAGGCGTCTACACCAAGCCTTCCACCTACACAAAGGTGGTGGACCATGACGGGAATGTAATTTTAGAGCGTCATATTGACGAGGAAATCCGCGTTGCCATGAGCGAGCAAACTGCATATCACATGACGCAGATGCTCCAGGGCGTTGTGCAATATGGTACGGGTTCTGCCGCACGCCTTTCCTCTATGCCCGCTGCGGGGAAAACGGGTACAACGACCGACGACCATGACAGATGGTTTATCGGTTACACGCCCTACTATGTCGGCGCCGTCTGGTTCGGATATGACCAGCCGAAATCCATGAGCTTTATTGGCTATAACCCCGCCGTTTCTGTTTGGAAGAAGGTTATGAATGAAATTCATGCGGAAAAGGCATACAAAACCTTCCCCATGCCTACGGGAATTGAGCCTACCGCTATTTGCTCTGTAAGCGGCAAGCTTGCCTCATCTCTTTGCTATAAGGATATTCGCGGCAGCAAAGTAATGTACGAGTATTTCACAAAAGAGCGCATGCCGACGGAAAGTTGCACAGAACACCTTTCCTACACAATATGCAGTGAAACGAAAAAGCTTGCCAGGGCAGGATGCCCCGTCAAGGAGGAAATTGCGGCCCTCGGCATATCTGACACCGAGAAAGACGGCTATATAAAAAGTGATACCTGCACAAATCACATTGAAATTGAGTCTGTACCGCCCACATCGTCAGATACGCCCATGGCAGATTTGTCTGCAGAGGTCCCCATTCCCGAAAGGCCCGAGCGCCCGCGTCCCGAACCAATTGCAGCGGAAACAGAACCTGCCGCATAAAAATATATATAAAAGCATAAAAGGCTCATCCTTCGCATACACTTTAGTATTCCAATATGCGGAGGACGAGCCTTTTGAAACATCTACTTTATTTATTGCTTCTTTTACTTTTTCTGCTTTTGGTGTTGCCGACGTCCATTGTCCTATGCCTTTCGCCCAAAAAAGCAGACACGGAGGTGTCTGCCGCACCCACCTTTTTTGTAAAAAATGTAAAAAGCGGAGAAATTGAGGAACATAATTTAGAAAGCTATTTAATCGGCGTGCTTGCAGCCGAGATGCCTGCATCTTTTCATGATGCAGCCCTGCGTGCGCAAGCAACGGCCGCACGCACCTATATCTATAACAAAATGAAAAGCGGCGAGAAAAACAGCGAGCATCCTGATGCCGTCGTGTGCACAGACAGTGCGCATTGCAAAGCGTGGCTTTCGGATGCAGATATGCAAAACGATTTGGGTGCAGATTGGTATAAAAATTATCACGAAAAACTCGCGCGCGCCGTTTCGGACACGCAGGGCGAGATTATAACGTATGATGATGAACCCATTGTAGCCGTTTTTCATTCGACAGGCAGTGGCCGTACCGAAAACGCAAAGGACGTATGGGGCGGTGATTTGCCCTACCTAAAAAGCGTTGCGAGCGAAGGGGACAAAAGCTCCCCAAAGTTTACTTCTACAGCGGAAGTGTCAAAAGAGGATATATGCAAAACACTTTCTGTTACAGACGCGCATGTATATGACTGCACGCGTACAGAAGGCGGCGCTGTGGATACAGTCAACATCGGCGGCTTTTTGTTTCGCGGCACGGATATCCGCGCTTTTTTTGACCTAAACTCCGCAAATTTTACTGTGGAGGAAACGGAAAACGCTTTTATTTTTCATGTAGTCGGAAACGGACACGGCGTAGGTCTTAGTCAGTACGGCGCCAATGCCATGGCAGAAAACGGCAGCGACCATCACGAAATTTTGTCTGCCTATTATACGGGTGTATCATTTTATAAAGCATGGTAGCTATTTTATTTTGAAAACAATAACGCCTGCAATCATCAGGGCAATCCCGATATATTTTGTAAGCCCAAACGGCACCTTGGCGCTATCTAAAATTCCAAACGCGTCAATGCCTGCCGCGACAAGAAGCTGCGCGATCAATATGACGGATATGGCGATAGTGGGACTTAAATTTTTTATGCCGAGCATGACTGTAACCGTAATGATAATCCCTAAAATACCGCCTGTTAAATAGATTTTATCTGCCGAAAAAATGCTTTTTACGTCGCCTTGTCCAAAGAGAAGCATCACGATGACCGATAAAATAAACGCCGTCCCCTGCACAAATGCATTTGCCTCAAAAACGCCTGCTTTTTCGCCGAGTCTTGTGTTGATGACGCCTTGAAAGCTCATCGCCGCACCCGCAATAATCGAAAAAATAACACCGAGCATACGAATCACCTCGGTGTTATTTTTTTCTTATTTTAATAAAATATACTTTAAAAATAAAGACGTTTAATATATTTTTTGCGGTATAAGAATTTACGGAGCTGCATCATTGCCGTGTAGTTTACAAAAAGATATACTTTCCCGTCAATTTCCTTGAGCTTTTCCAAAAGTGATGCATCATCCTCAAAAACCATCGGATATCCAAGACCTGCAACCTTAAGGCGGATTGCCATATCGTAGCATCTTGTGCCTGCCGCCAAAACGCCTTTGATTTGCATTGTTTTGAGCTTTTCAAACGCTGTATCATAAATCCAGGATACATCCGTCCCGTCCCCCAGGCCATCATTTAAGGAAACGCCAACATACACTGCCTCTTTTTCAGGCAGGATGGAAGCGATGGCTTCTTCTGCCCCTGCAGGATTTTTAATCAAAATCAAGCGCACCTCGGCATTTTCTATCCGCACATTTTCCTGCCTGCCGAATTTACTTTCCTGCCCAAAAATTCCTTCCCGAATCGCCTCGTCCGAAATGCCTAAAGCACGCGCACAAGAAGCCGCGCATAGGGCGTTATATATGTTATACGCACCTGCCTGCGGAATGGTAAGCCGCAAGCCGTCTGCCAAAACAACTGAACTGTCTTCGGTAATGGATTCTATTTTTTCTATGCCGAGGTCTAAAGGCGGCCTTTTTGCGCCGCAAGACGGACATGTGTACGCGCCGAGACCGCTGAAGGTCGAAAATGCATATTGATACGGCGTTTTACAGGTTTTGCAAAGCGTACCCTCCTCCGCCGTTTCCCCCGCCCGAATCGGCACACGAAAGCCAAAATAAAAACGGCGGTTCTCCTCCATAAAATCACCAAAAATCGGCTCATCACCATTGAGTACAAGCGTCGCGTCGGGTGCATTTTTGCACGCCTCCTCTATAAGAGAAAGCGTCGCATCCACCACGCCGTAGCGGTCTACCTGATCGGGGAAAAGATTGGTAACGGCTATAACCTCAGGCGAGATGGCGGCCGTTACATGGCGCATGTATGCCTCATCCACCTCCAAAACCGCATAATCCCCATCTACACGGCGAAACAGCGGAAAGCTTTTTATAAGACATGCCGCAACACCTGTTTTGAGATTTGCACCGCTGATGCTTGAAACGGCGCGCTTTCCCGCCTTTTTTATAATGCCTTGCAAAAGACTTGCGGTAGTTGTTTTGCCGTTTGTGCCTGTTATCAGTACAATATGATATCCGCGTGCCAGCCGTTTTAAAATGTTCGGTCTTATGCGCAGGGCAATCTCACCCGGCAAATTCGTGCCGCCGCCCAAAAGTGCGGACAGAAAGCCTAAAAGCTTTGCAAATACTATAACAATATAATCCATCATCATCGTTCCTTTACGAGTTCTTTTAATTCTGCCTCCGTAAGATGTCGCCATTTACCGCGCGGCAAATGGCCGAGTTTGATGTTGCCGACGGAGATACGCGTCAGCGTTATGACCTTAAGCCCTACCGCCTCCAGCATACGCCGCACCTGTCTGTTTCGCCCTTCATAAATCGAAACGGAAATATCTACCCCCTCGGGGTACTGGCGCACGACCATAACCTTGGCGGGTGCCGTCTTTCCATCCTCCAATACGATGCCGTGCGCAAGTTTTGCAATATCCGACTGCTTCGGAAACCCCTTCACATGCGCAATGTACGTTTTGTATACTTTATTGCGCGGATGCGTCAATGCATTGGCAAAGTCCCCGTCATTGGTCAAAAACAAAAGACCTTCTGTGTGGTAATCCAGCCGCCCCACAGGAAACAGTCGCGCATCAATATCCGTGACAAGGTCTAAGACGGAGGCACGCTCAAACTGGTCATGCGTTGTGGTCACAAATCCGTCAGGCTTATTGAGCATAATATAATATTTTTTAGCAGCAGGGAAAATACGGACGCCGTCTACCTCCACCACATCCGCATCCGTAATGTCCATACCCTTTTCGGTTACGCGGACGCCGTTTACCATGACCTTGCCCGCATCCAAAAGCGTATCCGCCACACGGCGCGAGCATACGCCTGCCGCGGCAATATATTTGTTAATTCGCATTCTGTTACCCCTTCTGGATACATTAAAATCCTCGTAAAAATATACATTTATTATACATGTTGTCATAAAAATTGTCAATACCCATATTCTGCCCCCAAAGCTTTGAATTTTTCTTTTATTTTTTCGAAAAAAGTATTTCCTTTTTTATATAAATATGCTATAATAATGAGATGAAATATATAAAGAGGAGCAAAGAGATGTCGGACAGACAAAAATTCATTCGTAATTTTTCTATTATTGCACATATAGACCACGGCAAATCCACGCTTGCAGACAGGCTTTTGGAGCTTACGGGCGTTGTCAGCGAGCGCGACATGGAAGCACAGCTTTTAGACAATATGGAGCTTGAGCGTGAACGCGGCATTACCATCAAGGCACGCGCAGTTCGCCTTGTGTATAAGCGGGATGACGGCGAGTACATTTTAAATCTGATTGACACACCGGGACATGTTGACTTCAACTACGAAGTTTCCCGCTCTTTGGCTGCATGTGAAGGT
>JAZNLF010000117.1:0-6226 GCA_045578945.1 Clostridia bacterium
CGGCATTTATAAACTCAGAGATAAAATCAATGCATTGACAGAAAAGGAAGATGCCACAGTCTATATATTAAGCAGCTCCGAGACACTAAATGATGATATTTTAAAGAATACGGCGCTTCCTGCACGTGAGGATGGTATACATGGCCTTTTGGGTGCGGCACACGTTGATAGGAGGGACGGATTTCCAAATCACATACTTGTTGCAAAATACATTGTGGTGGCAGACCCTGTGCAGACGCATCTCGGGGAAGAAAATCAGCAAGTTGTGGCTTTTTTGGCGCGTGAAATCCTGGATGGTACATACACACAGAATTTAACAAAGATTGATACAATAGAGGTCACAGACAGCGTGAAAGCGCATATCTATCGACGTGATGGCGGCTATTCTGTTGCATTTCTTGACAGAGTGAAAGCGCATTTTATGACCTTGTATCCAGACCATCCGCCTCTTTATGAAATTGATTATATTTGGTCGCAAAATTAATTCCGAAAAAACAGTTGTCAAACTGAAAAAAGTGTGATATACTTATGTGAGGATTATACGAAAAGAGAAAGGAATTGGTATATATGATGAAAAAAATATGTGCTTTCATATTGGCAGGTACTGCACTTTTCTCTGTTTCTGCTATGGCAGCTCCCTCAAGCTGGGCAAAAGAGGAAGTGAAATATGCGATAGAGGCAAAAATTGTACCTGAGATTCTGCAGAAAGACTATCAGAATACGATTACGCGTGAGGAATTTTGTGAAATGGCAATGCTCCTTTGGGCGCAGCTTTCGGGAAAGGAAATTCCTGTCGCAACTAAAACATTTACGGATACAACGAATCCGAAGGTCCTGTCTGCGGCCACACTCGGTATTGTGCAGGGTGTTGGAGAAGGCCTTTTTGCACCGCAAAGCTTCATTACAAGACAGGAAATTTGCGTTATGCTGAAAAATGCATTGCAAACTGCATGTCCGCAAATTCAATTCCCCGAGGCGTACGTCAACACATTTCCGGATATGGAAAAAGTGGCTGACTGGGCATTGCCTGCCATGCAGTGCCTGAATGCATATGCTGTTATGCTTGGAGATGAAGAGAATCATATAAATCCGCTTGATAATACTACAAGAGAACAGGCAATTTTGCTTGCGTATCGACTGCTGGCGACGCAAAAGCTTACCATGCAAGAGTATATTGAAAAATACGTCATGGTTCCGAGTGGTAACACACATGATAATATGCTTGGGGGCGCTTTTTACGTTGGTATGAGCATAGATAGCGGCTACTTTGCTGACAATTCCGGCATAACACTTATTAAAGGAAAGAATACATCCAAGATTATAGATAAGCCCGTCAAGAGTATGGCGGCATTTTCCGATACCATATATTACATCGGTGCAGACGATTATCTGTATGAAAAGAAACTGAGTGACGGCACCGAGCAAAAACGAATGGATGCAAAAACAGATGCGTTCTCTGCCTTTTATGGTGCGATTTTCTATCGAAATTTAGATGATGGCGGAAAGATTTATAAGTATACGCTCGAAAGCGGCGAAAATGTTGCACTTACCTCTGTAGCGGCTGAACTTCCCGTAATTGTGGGTGATGGTATATATTACACAACAGGCACAGGCATTTATAAGCTTGCAGATGATAATACTTCCTCGCTCCTTCGTGAGATTCCGAATAAAAAGCTTTCCAGAAAAAATGATACGTTCTATTATCTGGATACCGAAAATCGGCTTTGCAGTATTGACAAAAACATGCAAAACGAAAAAATCTTAACAGATAAAAAAGTAAATATGTATTGTCTGACGCGTGATGCAGTTATCTTCCAGGGCGGCGAGGATAATGCCGTGTATAAATTGGATTATAAAGGCAGATACGAAATTAGAATTGATACAGGCATGTATGCAAAACTTAATGCATACGATGATTATGTATATGGCATGGATGGCGAAGGTGTGATATACAGCTTCAAAAATGATGCAATAGAAAAAACGAGATTAAATTAGGAGGCAAATTAAAGTGAAACAGTACAAGATTGCAGTTGTTGGTGCCACCGGCATGGTTGGCAGAACATTTTTGAAGGTTTTGGAAGAATACAAACTTCCTGCGGAGAGCTATACGCTTTTCTCTTCGGCAAAATCTGCAGGCAGTAAGATTGATTTTATGGGGAAGGAACACGTTGTAAGAGAACTGACGGAAACCTCCTTCGATGAAGGCTTTGACATTGCCCTCTTCTCCGCAGGCGGAAGCACAAGTGAAAAGTTTGCACCGATTGCCGCAGCAAAAGGTTGTCTGGTAATTGACAATTCCAGCGCATGGCGTATGGACCCGAATGTACCGCTGGTTGTACCGGAAGTAAATCCCGAAGCCATCAAAGAGCATAAGGGCATTATCGCAAACCCGAACTGCTCGACTATTCAGGCAGTTGTAGCCATAAAGCCGCTTTATGATGCATACGGCATTAAGAGAATCGTGTATTCGACATATCAGGCTGTATCCGGCGCAGGTCGCGCAGGTTGGGAAGATTTGGAAAATGGCGTAAAGGGTGAAGCACCGAAGAAGTTTGTGCATCCCATTGCAGGAAACTGCTTGCCGCACATTGATGTATTTTTGCCAAACGGCTACACCAAAGAAGAAATGAAGATGATTCAGGAAACACGGAAAATTCTTGGTGACCAAGACCTGAAAATCACAGCAACAACAGTTCGCGTACCCGTATTCAATGGTCATAGTGAATCTATAAATGTTGAGTTTGAAAAACCGTTTGATTTAGAAGAACTTCGTGAAATTTTGAAAAATGCACCCGGCATTATCGTGCAGGATGATCCTGAAAACAACGTATATCCCATGCCCATTACATCGGCAGGTCATGATGAAACCTTTGTCGGCCGTATTCGCAGGGATGAAAGTGTTGAGAATGGTGTAAACCTTTGGGTAGTAGCTGATAATATCAGAAAAGGTGCAGCTTCAAATGCTGTGCAGATTGCAAAGAAGTTTATCGAATACAATGGATAGAAAGGGGTATAGGCTATGAACAATGTTCCGTTTACAGGCAGTGGTGTTGCCATTGTTACACCGTTTCGTGATGGGAAAATCAACTTTGATAAATTAGGGGAACTCATCGAATTACATATTGCCAATAAAACCGATGCTATCATTATTTGCGGTACAACAGGTGAGGCAGCGGCGATGCCGGATTCCGAGCATCTGGAAGCGATTTCTTTTGCAGTATCGAAGGTGAAGGGACGTATTCCTGTTATTGCAGGTACAGGGTCTAATGACACAGTCCATGGTGTACAATTATCAAAACGTGCACAGGAACTTGGCGCAGATGGTCTTTTGTCCGTAACACCATATTATAATAAGGCGACACAAAAGGGCCTTGTGATGCACTATATGGAAATTGCAAAGCATGTGGATATTCCGATTATCGTATATAATGTGCCGTCGAGAACAGGTGTAAATCTGCAACCCGAAACACTTTTAAAGCTTTCCGAGGCAGATAATATTGTCGGCATCAAGGAAGCAGGCGGCAATCTTTCGCAGGTTGCTAAGATTGCATCTCTCTGCGGGGATAGAATTGCAATTTATTCGGGCGATGATGATGTGATTGTCCCCGTCTTGTCTTTGGGCGGTAAAGGTGTAATTTCCGTTTTGGCGAATATTTTGCCGCGTGAAACACATGATATTTGTGAAAAGTTCTTTAAAGGGGATATTGCGGGCGCAAGAGAGCTTCAGCTTCGTTATTATGACCTTGTGAAGGCACTCTTTATCGAGGTAAACCCCATTCCTGTAAAAACTGCAATGAATATGCTCGGCTATGATGTCGGCGAGTTAAGACTGCCGCTTTGCGAGATGGAAGATAAAACACGCGCAGTATTGAAAGAAGAGCTTATCAAAGCAGGTCTTACAATTCAAGAATAAAAGAGGATATTGCCAATGACAAACATAATTATAAGCGGTGCAAATGGGAAAATGGGGCGTACGGTTGCTTCGATTATAGAAAATACACCCGATTTTTCCGTTTGTGCAGGTGTAGATATAAATACAGCGCCCTATGCAGATTTTCCGATTGTGCAAAATCCGAGAGAGCTGGACGTTGCGGCGGATGTGATTGTTGATTTTTCAAATCCCGCTGCACTTCTTACGATGCTTCCGTTTGCGGCGGAGCGGAGAATTCCGATTGTGGTTTGCACAACAGGACTTGGAAAGGAACACTTAAGTCTCCTCGAAGAAACAAGCAAGACTGTGCCTGTGTTCTTTTCCGCCAACATGTCGCTCGGTATAAATCTCTTAATTGCACTCGCAAAGAAAGCAACAGAGGTTTTAACGGATGGCTTTGATATTGAAATTATCGAAAAGCATCATAACCGTAAACTGGATGCACCCAGCGGCACGGCACTTGCGATAGCGGATGCAATTGAAAAGACGATGCCCAAAGGCGGGGAGTATGTCTATGACAGACATAGCGTACGCCGTCCGCGCGGCAAGCAGGAAATCGGAATTCATGCTGTTCGTGGCGGTACCATCGTTGGAGAGCATACCGTACTCTATGCGGGAAATGATGAAATTTTGGAAATCAAGCATACGGCAATGAGCCGCGATATTTTTGCGGTCGGTGCAGTCCGTGCGGCAGGTTTTATCAAGGACAAGCCTGCAGGTCTTTACAGTATGGAAGATTTGGTTTCTCAATGAAGCTGTAAAAAATGAAAAAAAGACTTGCATTTTTATTCAATATAAGATAGAATAAAAATATACTTAGGAAAGGAATGGAAATTTATATGATTAGCGCAGGAGATTTTAGAAATGGTGTAACCTTTGAATTTGAGGGGAATGTTTTTCAGATTGTAGAATTTCAGCATGTAAAACCCGGCAAAGGTGCAGCATTTGTAAGAACAAAGCTTAAAAATGTTATAAGCGGCGGTGTAGTTGAAAAAACCTTCAGACCGACCGACAAAATGCCGAAAGCGCATATTGAACGCAAGGATATGGAATATCTTTATAACGATGGGGAACTCTATTATTTTATGGACCAGGAATCCTACGAGCAGATGCCGCTGAATCAAGAACAGCTTGGGGATGCACTTAAATTCGTAAAAGAAAACATGCTTGTTAAGATTTTGTCCTACAAAGGCAATGTATTTGGTGTTGAACCACCGAACTTTGTTGAATTGCAGGTAACGGAAACGGAGCCGGGTGTAAAAGGCGATACGGCAACGGGTGCGCAAAAACCTGCAACGTTGGAAACGGGTGCACAGATTAATGTACCGCTGTTTATTGATGAAGGCGATATGATTCGTGTAGACACGCGCACGGGAGAATACATGGAGCGCGCGTAAAAAGAATTATAAAAGACAAAAAGGAGGAATTTGACATGGAAACTTTAAAAGAAAAAATTGCACACCTTAAAGGTCTTTGCGAGGGCATGGACATCGACACAACAAAAGGCGAAGGTAAGCTTCTGGCAAAAATTATTGAGCTTTTAGACGATGTGGCAGATGATTTTGAATGTCTTTATGATGATGTAGACGAAATGCAGGCACAAGTTGACGAAATTGACGAAGATTTGTCTTTCGTTGAAGAGCTTGTTTACGACGAAGATGAGGATGATGATTACTGCGACTGCTGCGATTCCTTTGATTGCGCAGACATCGAGTGCCCCAATTGTGGCGAAACCATTATGCTTGATGCTGATATCTTCGATGAGGAAGACGATGTAATCGTATGTCCTGCTTGCGGCCACGAAATCGAGATTGAGTGTGACTGTGATTGTGACTGCGGTTGTGATTGCGACGATGACGAAGAGTAGGTAATATTGCACAATGTTTGTTTAAAATACGCAAAATTTGTTATTCTATCACAAGTTTTGCGTATTTTTTATATTGCAGAATGTACGAAAAAACGCGCTTTTTCTGTCAAAAAAAGAAATTTAGTGAAAAAATCTGTAATTTTTTATAAAAATGCTTGCATTATTTAGATATACGTGCTATAATATATGTATAATTTCTGTTGAATGTGCATAATGAAAAACAGAAATCACAAAATAATTCGCTTTTTGTTCTGTGCAAATTGTGGATTGTTACAAAAACATCCGCCTGGTCCGGGGTGGTTGCTTCAAATTTTGAATATACGGACAGAAAGGCTAGGATAGAGAATGACCAGAAGACATCAGCGTTGGGGCTGGCTATTCGTATCGCCGTACATAGTATCATTGTTGTGCTTTACGTTACTGCCCTT
>JAZNLF010000118.1:0-1713 GCA_045578945.1 Clostridia bacterium
GTCAAAACGGCGGGATGCTCACCTGTCTCGAGCACCATCTTTGCCGCACCCAAAACCGTTTGCGCCGCCAAGAGAAGCGCGTCCTTTTTCGTAAGGCCTTCCATAACGCCGCCCGCGGCCATGGCATCAATCAGCATGTACGCGTACGCAGGGCCGCTGCCGCTGACCGCCACAACGCCGTCCATCTGCGCCTCTGTAACAAATACACATTTGCCGAGCGCGGAAAAGATTTCCTCGACCGTCGCGCCGTCCTCTTTCGCAGCGGATGCGTGGCACTGGATCGCCGTCATCCCTGCTCCCACAAGCGCAGGCGTGTTCGGCATAATGCGCACAATTCTGGATTTTTCCAAATAGCCTGCCACAAAATCCGCAGTAATGCCTGCCGCGATGGAAATAACCAGCTTGCCCGCGGCCGCCTCTTTTAAGGTCGGCAATACCTTTTCGTAAATGTTTGGCTTTACCGCTAAAATCAGCACGTCGCAAAACGCGGCGGCTTCCTCATTTTTGCCTGTCAAAACGCCTATTTTTGCAAATTCTGCCAGTTTTTCCGCCGCCACGTCGCTTACAAAGAGCGAGTCGGGCGCTTTTCCGCTTTGCAAAAGCCCCTTTATAATAGCGCCTGCCATGTTGCCCGCGCCGATGATTCCGATTTTCATATGCTTCACAACCTTTCCTTATTCCTATTATATAGGACTTTTGCGCGGATTTCAATATAAACTTTAAAAAAATTATTTCGGACGAGCCGAACGCTTTTTCGAGGCGGCGCATATACTACAATTGGAAATCCTGTAGTTTTTTGGCAGAAAGGAGAAAAAAATGATAAATCATGAACTTTGCGGCCAAATGCCCGAAAACCCGATTTTGGCCTATGCATATGTACCGATACAGAATTTTGATGAAACGTATTCCCCCGCGGAAGGTCTTTCGCGCGGAACGCTTTTCCCCGCCCTTGATAAGCCTTTAGGCGTGTACGGACGGGATTTGTGCAAAAAATGTGATGAGAAGGAGGCGAGATGCTGTGATATCTCATAGCAAAACAAGAAGCGAGATGCTTCGCGACGTAATGGAGGCGGACTTTGCCGCGTATGACCTCCTCCTCTTTTTGGACACACATCCGCAAGATAAGGACGCGCTTTCCATGTACGCGGATGTCGTGAAAAAACAGGAAGCCGCGAAAAGGGCATATGAATCGGCCTATGGCCCGCTCACGCCCGACGCTGCGGCAGGTAAGAAGGAATGGGCATGGATTCAATCTCCGTGGCCGTGGGAATAGAGGAGGCATCGTATGTGGAGTTATCAAAAAAGCTTACAGTATCCGATAAAAATTAAAAATACAAACCCTAAACTTGCAAAATATATTATGAGTCAGTATGGTGGACCCGATGGCGAACTCGCCGCGTCTCTTCGCTACTTGTCCCAGCGGTTCTCCATGCCCGATGAAGTCACGCGCGCCACTTTAAATGACATTGGCACCGAGGAACTCGCGCATTTGGAGATGATTGGCACGATTATTCATCAGCTGACGCGCAATTTAACGCCCGAGGAAGCAGACAGAAAAGGCTTTGGGGACTACTACGTTGACCATAATGTGGCCGTTTACCCCGCAAGTGCCGCGGGCGTGCCCTTCACGGCGGCATATTTGCAAAGTAAAGGCGATGTTATCGCCGACCTTACCGAGGATTTGGCAGCAGAGCAAAAAGCACGCGCGACGTA
>JAZNLF010000119.1:0-5513 GCA_045578945.1 Clostridia bacterium
GGTATTGATACTTGTTGGTTTAATCCCTCGCACAAAGAGAATACATATGGAATTGTACCGACATATGAAATCCATAGTCTAAATCAAATGGAAATGATTTTAAAAGGGGAATTTTAATATGCGAATTTATAAGTCTTTTACCGAACTTATTGGAAATACACCGATTTTAGAGTTATGCAATTATGAGAAAAACCATGCCCTTGCGGGACGCATCCTGGCAAAACTCGAAATGATGAATCCTGCAGGCAGCATTAAAGACCGTACGGCGATGGCCATGCTTTTTGATGCAGAAGAGAAGGGGCTAATAAAGCCCGGTGCGACAATTGTTGAGCCTACAAGCGGTAATACGGGGATTGGCCTTGCGGCAGTCGCGGCAACACGTGGGTATAAGGTAATATTGACAATGCCTGCGTCTATGAGTGAAGAACGCAGAAAACTGTTATCTATATATGGTGCAACACTTATATTAACAGACGCAAACGAAGGTATGAACGGCGCAATTGCAAAGGCGAAGGAAATTGCAGCGTCTACACCCGGCAGCTTTATGCCAAGCCAGTTTGCAAATCCTTCAAATCCAAGGGTTCACCAAGATACAACCGGCCCTGAAATCTGGCGAGATACGGAGGGGAAAATTGATATATTGGTTGCAGGCGTCGGCACAGGCGGTACAATCTCAGGTGCAGGGCTTTATTTGAAACAAAAAAATCCAAAGATTGAAGTTGTTGCCGTTGAACCGAAGGATTCACCTGTTTTATCAGGCGGAAAAGCGGATGCACATGGTCTGCAAGGCATTGGAGCAGGCTTCATTCCCCAAACGACCGATACAAAAGTAATTGATAGAATTATTTGTGTTACTACAGAAGAAGCATATGCGGCAGGTCGCGCGCTTGTAAGAGAAGAAGGTATTTTAGCCGGTATTTCCGCCGGTGCGGCACTCTATGCAGCAACACTTTTGGCGCAAAAGCAAGAGAACAGGGAGAAAAATATTGTAGTTATATTACCGGATACAGGGGAAAGATATTTGTCAACGGAAATGTTTGATGTATAAATTGCCATAAAAAAAAGACCCTCAAGTGTTAGATTTTTAATCTGACTTTCGGGGGTCGGTTCATTTTATAATCTTACATTTGCTCTTTTGTCCTCTGCATAAGTGATTCTGTCGCCGGAATCGTTTAAACTGTCTGAAAACTCCAAGTAATCCTTTATAGAGGCAAAAGGTGCTTTGAAGTTTTTCTTGATTTCGTAAGCTCTCTTTGCGTCATCGTCTAAGAGGAGCTTTAGCATTGCAAGCTGCCATTTAGCACTGTCTACACATGCAGCAATCGGATCTGTAATTTGAATATCTGCTCCGTGTGACGTACCAATTCTCCCGCCTGCGTAAGGATGCACAACGGGCATAACGCAAGACAAATCGCCCATATCTGTACTTCCTGAACCCATAACATTATGAATTGTAAACTCCTGGTGAGGAATAGCAAGTTCTGCAGCATCTTTTGCTAAATCTATCATATTTGTGTCATTTACTAAAGGCGCATAACCGGGAAAATCGCAAATTTCAACATTTGTGTTAATGGACAAAGCGGCACCGATTAATGCCTGATTTACTCTTTGGTTTGCGGCAAGTATGCCGTCAAAATTACTGCCTCTTACATAGCTTTCCAGGGTGGTTGTTGCAGGGATTGCATTCACCATTGCACCGCCGTTTGTGATAATGGGGTGTACGCGGATGATATCTGCTTCCTTAAAGTTCTCACGAATGGCATTTATAGCGTTAAGCCCACAGTTTGCAGCGTACAGGGCATTTTTGCCGTCCCAGGGAGAGCCGCCTGCGTGAGATGATTTACCCTTATATGTAACTTTTTTAGCAATGCATCCCACAGAGCCTAAACGAACGGAAAAGGAAGAGGAGGTATGTACCATAAAGGCGATATCTGTGGTGTCGAAGAATCCGCGATACATAAATTCGCTTTTTCCGCCAAAATATTTGATAATACCTTTTTCTTTCAGCTCTACGCGGTATTCGATTTCTAAAAGTTCCTCTGCAGGAACTGCACAGAGTTTTATACGACCGCAGAATTTATCTAAAATACCCGGCTCTTTTAAAGCGGCGGCAATACCAATTAATGCCGCGCATTGTGCGTGATGCGCGCAAGAATGTGCCGCACCTGTTTGGCGATTACATTCGGGGTGTGTAGGGCAGATGATAGAATCCATTTCGCCGAAAATAAGGATTTCAGGTCCGGGTTTACCTGTATCTATTACTGTGTAAAAACCGGGAATATTTCCTGCGCGAACAAGCGTATAACCCAAAGATTCAAAAACATTCTCCATATATTTAGAGGTTTCAAATTCTTTAAAACCTGTTTCAGGATGCTTCCATATAAATCTTTCGGCGTCCAAAATTAGCTGCGTATGTTTTTCAACTGCTTTTTTAATATCCTCCATAGAAATCCCTCCCCAAAAATCACTATATACATAATAACATACGAAAAATTTTATGTCAATAATTATGGCTTGCTTTTTCTTATGGATTGTAGTATAATACATAAGATTTAATATACACGCAGGGCGTTCTACGAGGAGGCAAAGCATGGATATTTTTTTACTGGCATTACAGCAGCTTATGATGATGGCGATTTTAATGGTTGTCGGATGGACGCTTCGTAAAAAGGGTATCGTGCCCGAAAATGCAGGGACTGCATTATCAAGACTGGAGACGTATGTATTTGTACCCGCCTTATCTTTCGGGAATCAGCTTAAAAATTGCACAGTGGAAACGTTTACGAATAATGCAAATTTGATTTTTTACGGGCTTGCCGCTGTAATAGCGGGAATTATCCTTGCGCATCCTTTATCGAGACTTTTTGTAAGAAACGCAAAAGGAAACGCGTCCTTGCTGTACCAGCGAAACATTTATAAGTATGCGCTGACGTTCGGGAATTACGGCTATATGGGCAATTTTATTGTGCTGGGCGTCTGGGGTGACACCATGCTCTATAAATACCTCATGGTTACGTTTCTCGTCGGTATTACATGTTCATCTTGGGGACTTTATACTATGATTCCGAAAGGGGAAGGCAGTCTTTGGAAAAACCTTAAAAAAGGCCTTTTAGCACCGCCCTTACTCGGACTCGTCCTCGGCATGATATGCGGGCTTTTGAACTTAAAACCATATTTCCCTACGTTTTTCCTGAATACGATTGATAATGCCTCGAAATGTATGGGCCCTGTCGCGATGCTGCTTGCAGGTATTGTCATTGGCGGCTATGACCTCAAAGGGCTTTTAACTAATAAAAAGGTTTACATAGTTACATTTTTACGCCTGATTGCCATTCCCGCTGTCTTTCTTCTGATTTTATCTGCCATCGGTACGAGCAAGGAAGTTATGACGCTTGTATTAATCGCAATCGGAACACCAATCGGCCTAAACACGATTGTATATCCTGCGGCATATGGCGGCGATACGAAGACAGGTGCATCCATGACAATGATTTCACATGTCTTGTCCGTCATCACAATCCCGCTTATGTACTATTTGCTTATTGAGTTGCTGTAAACGGATACATAAACAATTATAATAAAGAATCAGGGGTGTTTATGAAAAAAGGTCTTGTAATGGAAGGCGGCGCCTTGCGCGGCATGTTTACGGCGGGTGTTTTGGACGTCTTTATGGAAAATAATATTGCATTTGACGGCGCAGTCGGTGTTTCGGCAGGTGCTGTGTTTGGTTGCAATTTTAAGTCGAGGCAAATCGGCAGGGCCATTCGTTATAATATGGAATACTGTAACGATAAGCGTTATGCGGGATGGGGTTCATGGTTTCGGACGGGAAACTTTTATAATGTACAGTTTGATTATGAAGAGATTCCAAAACGATTGGATATTTTTGATACAGATGCATATAAAAAGAATCCGATGGAATTTTATGTAGTAGTTACGGACGCTGTGCGCGGAATACCTGTCTACAAAAAGCTTATGGAAGGGGATGACAGGGATATTCTATGGATGCGTGCATCTGCTTCCATGCCGATGCTTTCAAGAATGGTTCACATAGATGGCGGCAAATATTGTGACGGTGGCACGTCTGATTCCATTCCGCTTCGTTTTTTTGAGAAAATCGGCTATGAAAAGAATGTCGTAATCACAACACAGCCGAAGGGATATGTAAAAGAAAAAAATTCTCTTATGCCGCTTTTGAAAATCGGATGCCTAAAATATCCAAAGCTCATAGGGGCACTTAAAACGCGTCATACAATGTATAATGAACAGATTGCTTATATAGAAAAGGCGGAGAAAGAAAAACGAGCATTTGTAATCCGACCGCCCGAAGCACTCGAAATCGGTGTAGGCGAGAGAAATAAGGCGGAGCTTTGGCGCGTATACCAGATTGGCAGACGGGAAGGTATGCGTGTCCTTTCAGAAGTAGTGTCATTTTTAGAAGCATAAAAAGGAGACATTATGGAGATTTTGAAATTTTTACAATCCATACGTAATCCTGTTTTGGATACATTTTTTGCAGCTGTTACAAAGCTTGGGGAGGAAAGCCCGCTTATAGTCATCAGCTTTTTCCTTCTTTGGTGCGCAAATAAAAAATATGGATATTATCTCTATATTGTCGGTGCTGCGAGTCTTGTCAGCAATCTCTTTTTTAAAATTATTTTTCGTGTACCGCGCCCTTGGGTTTTGGATACGTCCTTTTCCATCGTGGAAAGCGCGCGGGAGGCGGCCGAGGGATATTCGTTCCCGAGCGGTCATACGCAGATTGCGGTCGCACTCTACGGCGGCATTGCGCGGGCGTATCAAAAGAAAGCGGTGCGCATTTTTTGCGTTATACTTGCCGTACTGATTGGTTTTTCGAGAATGTACCTTGGCGTACACACGCTGCAGGATGTTATGATGGCGGCAGTCATTTCCGTGATTTTTATATTTCTTTTTTATAAGTGGATGCAGAATGCATTTTTAAGCATAAAAAGAATGGATATGGTCTTTCTTGCCTTGACAGTATTTTGCGTAGTGCATATTTTATATTCTTCATATTTCCCATTTCCAAAGACGGTGGATGTTGAAAATCTGTATAGCGGAATTGAAAACGGTTATAAGGTTCTCGGTACTATTTTAGCGCTTTGGATTTCCTATCGAATTGATGAAAAATACATCCGTTATGATACAAAGTGTGTGTGGTGGGGACAAGTTGTAAAATTGACATTCGGTGTTCTTATTGC
Organism: Clostridia bacterium; assembly: GCA_045578945.1. Classification (GTDB taxonomy): domain Bacteria; phylum Bacillota; class Clostridia; order UMGS1883; family UMGS1540; genus JAQXGO01. Next base: position 5,223 of record JAZNLF010000119.1, read on the forward strand.
TGTTTTAATAAAAACCATGCTAAAACAGCCTCTTATGACACTGTTTGGCGGGCATTTCTTTGCAGGTACGGTCAGATATTTTGCAATGGCTATCTTTGCGGCATGCATCTGGCCTATGACCTTTCGTTTTTATCCCCAAAAGGGGGTGTAGCAAAATGAAATTATTTTACTACACCCCTTTTGCATTTGATAAATAAAAATTCGAATGCATTTTTGTGTATTCTGCGAATTTCTTTCTTATAATTAGTATGCTATAATATAGGAGAATTATATATTAAATAAACATGCAAA
>JAZNLF010000120.1:0-9731 GCA_045578945.1 Clostridia bacterium
GATGGCTTCAGAACATCGCATGAAATTGATAAAATCGAAGTTTGGGATTACGAAGATTTGAAGGAAATGGTAGATATGGATGCAGTGCGTGCCTTCAGAAACGGCGCTGTTAACCCTGAGCATCCCGTACTGCGCGGCAGCGCACAAAACCCCGACATCTTCTTCCAAAACAGAGAAGCATGTAATGCCTTCTACGATGCAGTACCCTCGGTTGTGGAAGAATACATGAACAAGGTCAATGCAAAAATCGGTACAAACTACGGCCTCGTAAATTACTACGGTGCACCCGATGCAGACAAGGTTATTGTTGCAATGGGCTCTGTTTGCGGTACGATTGAAGAAACAATTGACTACTTAAATGCAAACGGCGAAAAGGTCGGTCTTATTAAGGTCCACCTCTATCGTCCGTTCCCCGTAGAAGCTTTCTTAAAAGCATTGCCTGCTACCTGCAAGAAAATTGCGGTTATGGACAGAACGAAGGAACCCGGTTCTATCGGCGAGCCTTTGTATCTGGACGTTTGTGCATGCTTTGTCGGTAAGGCAGATGCACCGGTTATCATCGGCGGCAGATATGGCCTCGGCTCGAAAGACACGATTCCTGCAGATATTATTGCAGTATACAGAAACCTCGACAGCGAAAAACCGATTCAGGGCTTTACACTCGCGATTACGGACGATGTAACAAATCTTTCCCTGCCGCGTCTTGAAAACCCCGACACATCGGCAAAGGGCAACACGGCATGTAAGTTCTGGGGCCTCGGCTCGGACGGTACTGTCGGTGCAAACAAAAACTCTATCAAGATTATCGGTGACCATACGGACTTATATGCACAGGCATATTTCTCCTATGACTCCAAAAAGTCGGGTGGTATCACGGTATCGCATCTGCGCTTTGGCGAAAAGCCGATTAAATCTACCTATTTAATTAACAAGGCAAACTTTGTTGCCTGCCACAATCCTTCTTATGTTGACAAGTATGACATGGTGCAGGATTTGGTACCGGGCGGCAAATTCCTCTTAAACTGTGCATGGGATGTGGACGAGCTTTCCGAAAGATTGCCCGGCAAGATGAAGAGATATATTGCAGAGAACAACATTTCTCTCTACACAATTGACGCGATTGGTATTGCAAAAGAACTCGGCCTCGGCAACAAGACTTCTATTGTTTTGCAGTCGGCATTCTTCAAGCTCGCAGATGTTATTCCGTTTGATGATGCAGTTCGTTACATGCGCGACGCAGTTGTACGTTCCTTTGGTGCAAAGGGCGAAAAGATTGTCAGCATGAACCATGCGGCAATTGAGGAAGGCGAGAAGAACATTCACGAAATCGAAGTTCCTGCAGATTGGAAAAATGCAACGGATGCGGCAGAAGTAAAGAAAGACGTTCCCGCATTTGTTGAGAAGATTTTAGAGCCCTGCAATAAGCAGCAAGGTGACAGCATCCCCGTATCCACGTTCGTCGAATACGCAAACGGCCATCTGCCCCAGGGCATGGCGGCGTACGAAAAACGCGGTATTGCGGTAGATGTACCCGAATGGATTCCTGAAAACTGTATCCAATGTAATCAATGTTCTTTGGTTTGCCCGCATGCGGCAATTCGCCCCGTTGTTATGAACGCGGACGAAGTCGCGGCAGCACCCGAGAACATGAAGCATAAGAAAATGAACGGCAAAGATTTGGGCCAGTATGAATTTGGCATTATGGTAACGATTATGGACTGCAGCGGCTGCGGCAACTGTGCCAAGGTTTGCCCCGCGAAGGAAAAGGCTTTGGTTATGAAGCCGATTGACACACAACGCGAGCAGCAGGCATGCTTTGAATACGGCGTGAAGATAGCACCGAAAGAAGAGCTTTTGGCAGCACCGATTAACGTGAAGAATTCACAGTTCCACAAACCGCTTCTTGAGTTCTCCGGCGCTTGCGCAGGCTGCGGCGAAACACCGTATGCAAAGCTCGTTACACAGATTTGCGGCGACAGAGCGTATATCTCAAACGCTACAGGTTGCTCTTCTATTTGGGGCGGCAGTGCACCTTCAACGCCGTATACCACAAACGAAAAGGGACACGGCCCTGCATGGGTAAACTCTCTCTTTGAAGATAACGCTGAGCATGGTCTTGGTATGGCAGTCGGTGCAAAGCAGCTTCGTGATAGACTCCGTGCACAGGTGGAAGCTTTGGAATGTGACGCGGTAAGCGCGGCAAGAGAAGCCTGGATTGCAAGCTATGATGACGGCGATCAAAACCAAAAAGCGACAGAAGCTTTGGTTGCGGCACTCGAAAGCTGCGGCAGCGATGCGGCAAAGGAAATTCTTACCTTTAAAGAATTCTTGTCCAAGAAGGCCGTTTGGATATTCGGCGGCGACGGTTGGGCATATGATATCGGCTACGGCGGTCTTGACCACGTTTTAGCATCGGGTGAGGATGTAAACGTTCTCGTATTTGATACAGAAGTGTACTCCAATACAGGCGGTCAGGCTTCTAAATCCACACCGACAGGTGCAGTCGCACAGTTTGCGGCAGGCGGCAAGCCGATTAAGAAGAAAAATCTGGCTGAAATGGCAATGTCCTACGGCTCCGTATATGTAGCACAGGTTGCACTCGGCTATGACATGAACCAAACAGTCAAGGCAATTCGTGAAGCGGTCAGCTACAATGGCCCGTCCCTTATTATTGCATATGCACCGTGTATCAACCACGGCATCAAGGGTGGTATGACGGATACGCAGAAAATTATTAAGAATGCAGTTTTGGCAGGCTACTGGCATACCTTCCGCTTTGACCCGCGCAATGCGGCAGAGGGTAAAAATCCGTTTACTATGGATTCTAAGGCACCCGATGCATCGTACAGAGATTTCATTATGAATGAAGTCCGCTACAGCTCTTTGGTACGCAAATTCCCCGAAAAGGCAGAGGAACTCTTCACAATCGCAGAGGAGCAGGCCAAGGCAAAATACGAGCATTGGACAAAGTTCGGTAAATTGTTTGAGTAGAAAAGCGGAGAGGAATAAAATTTATGGATAAGAAATTCAGAATCGGCTTTATCGGCTACGGCTTGCGCGGTCCCGGCGTATTAAAATGCTTTATCGCCATGGATGATGTTGAAATTGTGGCGGTATGTGACAGATTTCCCGAAAGACAGCAAAAGGCGGCAGAAGCAGTTAAAGAAGTAAGGGGCTATACGCCCATTTGCACGGACAATTATAAAGACCTTTTTGACATGGAGCTGGATGCCATTATAAACATAGGTGCATGGGCAGACCATACCAATGTCGCAATCCAGTCCATGGAAGCAGGTATTCCGATTGCGTTTGAGGTTGGCGGCGCCTACACAATCGAGGAATGTTGGGACCTCGTCAAAGCGTACGAGCGCACAAAGGTACCCTGCATGATGCTGACAAACACAAGATACAATCAGCAGAAGATGGCACTTGTCAATATGGCGCGTCAGGGCGTATTTGGTAAAATCGTACATTGCGATGGCGGCTACTGCCACGATTTGAGAAAGAGCATGGTATTTGGACATGATAATGAGCATCATTACAGACTTTCAAACTATATGCTCAGAAATTCTGAATGTTATCCGTGCCATGCACTCGGTGTTATCCTGAGTATTTTGGATATTAACCGCGGCAACAAAATGGTTTCCCTCTCTTCTGTGGCTTCCTGCTCGGCAGGCCTCAATGCGCATATCCAAAAAACGTATGGGCCGGAGCATCATTTGGCGAATTACAATTTTGCACAGGGTGATATCGTTACGACGACTATCACCTGTGCACGCGGCGAAACCATCTCTCTGCGCCTTGATACTACGTTGCCGAGAGCATACTCACAAAGATTTGAAATTCATGGCACAAATGGTCTCTTTATGGAAGACGGCAATATGATTTATCTGGAGGATGAACACACGGAATTTCGTGAAGAACCAAAGAAATTATATAACAATGCCGACGAATATCTTAAAAAGTATGAGCATCGTCTTTGGGAAGGCTTTGAGGAATCAACGGATGAAGGTGACCTTTTGAATACAGGCCACGGCGGCACAGACTACAAGGTAACACGCGCTTTTGTGGAAAGTGTTAAAAATGGCGCGCCGATGATAACGGACGTATATGATGCCGCGATTTTGATGTGCATCACGGCCCTTAGCGAGGAATCCATTGCAAAGGGCGGCGCACCCGTTGCGGTGCCTGACTTTACAAAGGGTGCATACCTTACGAGAAAGGCGATAACAGAAGAAGAAAACGAGTGGAGCATCTAACAAAATCAATCTTGGGGATGCTTGGGGATGTAAAAAAGTCCAGAACGCAAAAAGGCAAGAATAGTAAGAAAAAACAATGCATTGTATCCATATTCTTTATGAAAGAGGCAGAAAAATCTCATCATATTCGATTTTTCAATGGTTTTAAGCCTTTTTGCTACGAACAAACTTCGCCTCTCGGTGTACCCGTGTACGCCTTCGGGTTTCCCAAAGCTTGCGCTTTGGCTCAGTTTGTCCGTTCTGAATCTTTTTTTCCTATCCCCACAAAGAAAGGAGCTGTATTTTTTACAGCTCCTTTTTGCGGTCTGGACGTTTTTTACATCCCCATAGTATCCAAAATATCAATTGCATACACCGATTCACTGTCAGCGTATTCAAGCTTTATATACGTTCTGCCGCTTTTCCAAATTTGGCATACAGGGCCGCGCTCTGTGGAGAAAATCTGCCATTCTGCTCCGTCCCAGATATACCAGGCACGCGTTTTGGAATCCGTTAAATCCCAAAGCCCCAAGGCGCAAGGGACGCCTTGCATGGCATAGGGCATTGTAAAGGCAGCCGCAGGTGCAGAATCGGCGGGCGGCAAACTATCGGCGTGCACAGATGGCACGGCGCTCGCAGTTGCGCCTGTGGCATAGGCCGTAATATTGATTGCATCGGGCCTTGGCACTACAGGAAATGTCTGAATGGTGTAAAGGGCAGGATTGTCATTGATTACAAGCTTTATCACCGCATGGTCACGCCATACCTGACAAACAGGGGACAGCGCGCGGCTGAAAAGCATCCAGCCGTAGGCATCGTTCCAAATATACCAGGCACGGCTATGGGAGGAATAGGAATAATCTATAAGTTTAAGACCATGTGTATTGTCTAAAACATACGCACCGTCCGCGGCACGTTGACCGAGCGGGTAAAAATATGCTGCGGCATATAAAGGCGCACGCGGCATCCATACTGTGCCGTCAGAAAATGTAATTTTGGTGATTTTCAAATCCCGACAATCCACCAAATTGCTGTAGCCCCCAAGCGGCCACGTAAAGCGGTTTGTGCCATATGCCTCCAAAGCTGCGCCCGTGACCTTGGCCCCAAACGAAGAGGGATATGGCGTATCAGAGGATAGGAGATTGACGGAAAATTCAAAAGCATCTATGGTGTATTCAGAGGTATTGAATACGGATACAGCCAGTGTCGGCACATTGTTCTCTACGGAGAGAATCGCCTCCGTATTCATGGGACAAATATCTGCGTAGATATTTTCAAGTGCGTGTGCAGGCGTGGGGAGAAGGATACAAACCAAAAGGATAAGGAGCAAGCTTTTTATACGCATGGTTCATCAACTCTTTCTTGTTTTTTTCTTTCTGATAACCCCAAAAAGTACAATTAAAAATAGTGAAAATACGGCGACTAAAATATAAGGCCAGTAGTTTTTGCAAAATGCATACCCATACTGATATAAAACGACGTAAAACGGCGCATTGTCAGGCTCGGAAAGTATGGTGCGAAACGCTGCGGCAGGCAAAAAATGCGAACTTGCGAGGGAAACGGTCTCGGGGAACACATCATCCGTGCGGCAACCATACTGCAAAATGCAGATTTCGCGGTCGCATACAATGTGAATTGTATCACGGCTTATCAATTGTGCCGAAAGTGACGATATGGGATTCCACTTTCTGTCAATGGCTGAAAATCCGAGGACTTGGTTACCTGATTTTTCCGTTGTTATAAGGCCGTCACCGACATGGGAAAAGGTGACGTACACTTCATTCTTCGTTTCGCCGTAATTGACCTTGGAAACTGTAGGAGAGAGAGCCATCTCTTCGTCCCAAAGCTTGTATGCATTGGTCAAAATGGCATTTGCGGCACGATTTGCTACTGCCATTTTGTTCGGCGGATGCAGGCTGTTTTTATAGGTACGACTTGTCCAAAGGTCAGAGGTGGAAATCATGTATACATCCTCTGTCTGCATCGGCAGCGTGCCCATTTCACCACGCACAATGCCAAAGTCGAGGTATTGCCATTCGCTATCCTGCGCAGAGGGTGGGAAACATGGGGCAAGCTCTATGATATATACAGGGAAATGTCCCATATTATCTCTTAGGTGTGTAATAAATGCAGTAAACTTCTTATTATATTCCGCATAGGTCGGGCCGTTTGCTTCTCCCTGATACCATACAAGGCCACGCACGGGGAGATGTTCCATTGAACGAATAACGCGGTTATATATTTCGCTTTTTTTGCCTGCCGCTGTCATATCTTCTGCAATATGCGGCGGTACAAACATTGCGAGATCCTGCCCGCGAAAGCCCATGGAAATGAGACCGAGCGGAATATCCGTTTCTATTTTTTTTGCAATGTCCCGCACAAGACATACGCCAAGTGCGGAGGATTGTGCGGCACTATACGATGTCAAGGGCCGCCAGTAGCGCCTTTCCGAAGCGGAAAAGCCTTCTTCCGCCTCTGTGTCGGAAATATCGTCACTATTGTAGGTGATTACACGCGCAGAGGACGGCAATGTATCGCGAACTGTCAGCCACTCTACCATAGATGTTGCACTATATTCGACGTTGGATTGTCCTAAAACCCACCAAACGTCCCCAATTACAATGTTTTCCAGAAAAAAATGGGATGCTTCGGCGCTGCCGCAGATTTCCAGCACTTTTGGTTCATTACATGCTGCCTGCGGCGGTAAAACGGCTTCCCAAACACCGCCTTGCACCGTTGCGAATGCAATCTGGTCATCAAGTTTTACATAGAGCGTTGCACCTTCGTCTTTTGAAGTGCCCCATATTCTAATTTCTCGGTCACGCTGCAAAACCATATTATCTGTAAATATAGACGCAACGGAGAAGTCCGATGCGGTGGCAGCAGGTAAATCTGCATGCACCGACAGGGGAATCAACATAAGAAGAAGGAGACAAAATATACGTTTTTTCATAAAGAACCTCTTCCTATGTTTTAATGCTTTGTAATATCCCGATGATTGACGTGACAATTGTTGCCCTGTTTTTTGAGTGCCTCCGCAAGACGGAGCGCAATCGTAACGCTGCGATGCTTGCCGCCCGTACACCCAACGGCAATGACAAGATTTCCCTTTCCTTCTTCAATGTATTGCGGAATTAAAAAGGAGACCATGTCGATAAGCTTTTTTTCAAAGGCCTGCGATTGCGGATACTGCATAATATAGTCTTGCACATCGCTGTCAAGGCCCGTTTTAGGTTTTAAGTTTGGCTCGTAGAATGGATTTGGCAGAAAACGAACATCAAAAACCAAATCACTGTCAAGCGGAATGCCATACTTAAAGCCGAAGGAAACAACATCAATTGTCATGGCGGCATGGCGCACCGCATCAGAAAAGAGCGTGACAATACTCTTTTTAATATCCTGCGGCAGCATGTTGGAGGTGTCAATCACATGGTTTGCTTGTTTTCGGATATCCGCTAAAACTTCGCGTTCTTTTAAAATACCGTCAATCGGTCTTGTGTCGGGGGACAGGGGATGCATGCGCCGCGTTTCCTTATAGCGGCGAATTAAAACATCATTTGCGGCATCTAAAAATACAAGCTCAAACGGGTAGCCGTTTTCACGCATGGACAAAAGCTCACCCGAAAGCGCTTTGAACATCTCACCGCTTCGCGTGTCAACCACCACAGCAACATTGGAGAGCTTCCCTTGCGATTGCGAACACATTTCCGCAAATTTACTGAGAAGAACGGGCGGCAGATTGTCCACGCAATAAAAGCCTATATCTTCAAGGCAACGAAGCGCGCGCGTTCTGCCTGCGCCCGAAAGCCCCGTTATAATTACAAAGTTCATAAAAATTCCCCCACAAACCTTATCTCCGGCTCCAAAAGGACGCCGTGTGTTTTCAAAACTGTATTTTGTATATGCTCCATTAAAAGACGTACATCCTTTGCCGAAGCCGCGCCAAGGTTTACAACAAAGCCTGCATGTTTTTCCGATACCGCGGCATCACCGATGCGATAGCCGCGAAGGCCTGCTTCATCTATCATTTGCGCTGCATACCCTTCTTTGGGACGTTTAAAGGTGCTCCCCGCGCTTGGCTTATCCAAGGGCTGCTTTTCGCGCCGCTTTTTTGCGAGCGTTTCCATTTTTTCCAAAATCACCGCGCGCTTTTCGCGGTAAAGCTTTAAAACGGTAGAGGTTATGATTTTATCTCCCGTCTGGAACATGCTGTGACGATAGGAAAAATCATGGTCATGACAAATGTGACGTTCTCCGTCCATCGTCAAATACTGTGTTTCCACCACAATATCCGCCATCTCGCCGCCATATGCCCCTGCATTCATTAAAACGGCGCCGCCCACCGTGCCCGGTATGCCTGCGGCAAATTCCATACCGCCAAGGCCTGCTTCGAGCGCCGCATGTGCGGCCGCGGCAAGCGTTGTACCCGCCTTTACATAAATAATATCGCCGTCAATTTTTATATCCTGCATAGAAGGACCGATTTTAATCACCATACCGCGAAAACCATTGTCGCCGCAAAGGAGGTTTGAGCCGTTGCCAATCAGTAAGAAGGGAATCTTCGTCTTTAAAAGCGCAGAAAGCTGCGATTCGTTTTCGGGCATGGCCACAATGTCCGCTACACCGCCGATTCTAAAGGTCGTGAGTGTTTTCATCGAAACATCTGTCTTTGCGGGACAAATGCTTTTGACAGTATGGATCATTTCATTTTTCATATAAAATTATCTCCCTAAAAACGCCGCACCGATAAGGCCGGCATCATTCCCGAGTGATGCTGCACGAATTACGGGCGCCGAAACATCACTCTTATAGCTATCCCTCGAAACAATTTCGCGGATGGGATTTAAAAGGACATCCCCCTCGCGGCTGATGGCGCCGCCGATGAGTAAAAGCGCAGGCTGAAAGAGATTTACCATATCTACAATGCCTTCTCCCACATAGCCAATCCAGGTGTCGACAATCTGTTTTGCGCCCATATCGCCTCTTTTCATAAGCTCGAAGGCCGTTTTGCCGTCAGCAGCAGAAAAATCTGCACCGCATGCTTTGGCGACTGCGCTTTCGGGGTGGTTTTTTGCGTACTCTACCGTCTGGCGAATCAGCGCCGTGACGGACGCGTATGCTTCCCAGCAGCCACGTCTGCCGCAGCCGCACAAAATGCCGTTTTTATCGATTACGATGTGCCCGACCTCGCCGCCGATTCCCGAAGCACCTGTGTATAGGCTGCCGTTTAAAATAAGACCGCCGCCGACGCCCGTGCCGAGTGTGATAAACACCATATCGCGCACCTTCTCAGGAAGCATATGATATTCGCCGAGGGCGGCGCAGTTGGCGTCATTTTCAATCCATACAGGCAGGGGCAATTCGTTTTGTATTGCCTGTCGAAGCGGATAATTTCGAAAGTTTATGTTTGCCGTATAAATAATTCTGCCGTTTTTGTTATCACACGCACCGGGAATGCCGATGCCGATGCTTTTTATGTCCGGGTTTCCTTCC
>JAZNLF010000121.1:0-3836 GCA_045578945.1 Clostridia bacterium
GTATCATCATAGACATCGATGCGAAAGGTTGCAAACGTCTGCGTGCGCAAAAGCTGCCCCATATTCGATTCGCGATACAATTCCTCCGTTACATGCTTTAAATAGCAGCTGCATAAATGGCCGTCCACATAGCCCGTATCCTTGCAATGGGGGCAGGAATAAATTGGCTCTAAGTAGTGCGACGGAAAGCCTGCCAAAGCTAAAAGCTCCTTCTTTTTCGCATTCGCTTCCGTAACACGTGCAGCATATGCGGCGGCTACTGCCTCGGGAGATTCTCCCGCACGGACAGACTCTAACATAGAAAGGCCGCCCGCCCAAATCAAATCATCAAGCGCTTTGATTTCGGGCACGGCTCTGTAAACCTCTTCACGGCGTGCGTTTTGCATAGCTTCATTTTTCTTTTTTTCGGCATGAAAACGCCGATTTACCTCTGCCAGATTTTTCTCATCCATGCTCTTTTATCCTTTTTTCCAGGGCGCGGCGTTCAATATCGTCAAAATCATAGACCGCCGTCTGCCGATAATTTAAAAACCGATTTTGTTTTACGGGCTTTGCCGCAGGTGTTGTATCCTTTGCTACATCTGCCACCGTTTTAATGTTCTGCCTGTGCCAGGATTGCAAAATTGCATTTATGTAAGGGAAGGAGGCATGCCCCGTTGCAAGCACCGCTTTTTCGTATGCAAGCTTGATAAGCTCGGGGATGATGCCCATTTGCTCCGTCCATTGCAGAATGTGTGCGTATTCCGACTCTGACAAATCGCGCCCTTGTATGCCAAACATCCGCTTGTATTTTCGCGAGATTTTTGCTTTTTTATCTGCATTTTTCAGGTGATTTTCCGCTTTTTCTATGGTATCAATGCCTTGGTCTGCCCATGCAATGGCAATTTTTTCAGCATAGTTCATACTGCATTTATCGAGGGAAGCGCAATGCTCCAAAAGCATCATGATGACCTCAACGGGAAGCTTGTACCAATCATAAAAGCCGTATAATTTTGCGGTTTCCGTGCGGCTTAATGTGTTGCCGAAAATATTTTGCGCATAGTCAAGCAAAACGGCCATCTGCCCGTCCTCCGTCACGGCGGCTGCCAATTCCTTTGCGCTGTATTGCGGCTTGGCGGGCTTTTGCGCCGCTGGCGTAAGCGCTGTCAAATCCACAAATTCAATGCACCCGTCCGCATCTATGCGAACGACGCCCTTTTCCGCCCAGTATTTCCATGCACGCCGAACGTCCGACTCCAAAATATCAAGTGCGGCGGCAATACCGGCGTTCCCTTGCTGTGCACCGACGGCATAACAAAGCCGCAGCCCATATAAATATACCTTTACATAGGTTGCGTTTGCCTCCGGCAAAAATTTATCAATAAAAACGCTGGCAACCGGTATAGCTGCCAGGCCTGCCGCGTCCGATAGCTTATAATTCGCCACGATGCACACCTTTCCTTTCTACCACATCATTATATCATACGCAAATTAAAATTGCTACAGATTTTTTTGAAAATGCAAAAGAAATCGGCCCATGCTACCATAGGTAGTAGCATGGGCTCGTCAAAAAACAAAATGTTGCGACAAATTCTGAAAACTTTGTGTTTTAAATTTTGCGCCTGTTTTTCCATTCCCTAAAAACCAAGTTTAAATGTTATCAAGCACATTTACAACCTTTATGCTTGTTCGCTTTGCGTAATCAATCGTATTTTTTGTCCCGCCCTTTTGACCATTAAATACCGCGATTACAAGATTTGATCTGTCAACCATCCATTCATTCCGTACTTGATAACATCCTGCATAATAGTGGGTATTGATTTCTTTTACAAGGTCTGCTTTTCTGAGGATCTTATTAAACCTCATTTTTTCAGTTATACTCCGCCTGCTCTCAAAATTTGGATGCGGCAAAGCACATATCAGGTGCAAATTCTTGTTGAATTTCCTTCTCTCCAACACAATTTCCGCTGCCCATATATCCGTCCCCATTGCCATACCTGTTATAAAAGTTACATATCCGTCCCTAATAGCTTCGTCTATTGCTTTTTCAAGCATCGGCTTAATTTCTTTTTCACCAAGCTCCATTTTGTCGGGACGATGTCCAGTAAAACAACATCTGTGAAATCTTAATTCGTTCTGATTCATACAAACCCTCCATAATTGACCAATATCGCGGACAATATTTTTCTTGATTATATCATACAATATGAGTGGTTGCAACCAATATTGGTCAATTATGAGTTTTGAGGTGTGATTTATGGAACAGAAAATAAGACGCGATCGTAATATGGGGGACAATTTAAGAAAGCTTCGACTCGACCACGATATATCCCAGGAAAAGCTTTGCGCTGAACTGCAACGTCGTGGTTGTGATATCGGTCGTAGTACGTATGCAAAATATGAAGCGGGAGAGCTGAATATTCGTGCAAGTGTAATGATTGAACTCAAGAAAATTTATAACTGCTCATACGATGCCTTTTTCGAAGGACTTGATATTCATATCTAACAAAACAAAAAATATGTAAATCGGCGACACCTCAAAAACGGAAGTGTCGCCGATTTGTTTTTCTTTGCAGACATTCAATTTGATTTACAAAATTACATAAATTAAAATACAGAGAAAATGCAATACGCTCCCGATAATGCAAAATACATGGAATACCGAGTGCATCCATTTCTTTTTCGCTATCCCATAACACACCGCACCGATTGTATATGCAATTCCCCCGGATAATAAGAGCCAAAAGGCATCCATGCCGACTTCTTCAATCAGCGCGCCTATCCTGACTATGATACACCACCCCATCACGAGATAGCATACCATAGAAAGCTTCTTGTACTTTTTCAAATCAATCGAATTCAGTAAAATACCAATGATGGCAAGCGCCCATATAATGCCGAACAAAATCCATCCTTCCGCAGGATTTCTTTCCCGCATCGTGCAAAGGGCAATGGGCGTATATGTGCCTGCAATCAGTATAAATATCATGCAGTGGTCAATTACCTGAAAAACTCTTTTTGCCATTGTATTCGGTTTCAATCCGTGATATATGCTGGATGCAGTATATAATAAAAGCATTGTAGTTCCAAAAATCACACCGGATACCACGCCGTAAGCATCGCCACGGAGTCCGGCAAAAACGCTGCATAAAACGATTGCCAATATGCCCAATACGCCGCCTACGATATGCGATGTCATATTAAAAATTTCTTCCCCTTTGGAATATGACGGCATTTGCCTGTCGGCAAGCTTTATTCTTCGCATGCAAAAGTCCTCCCGAAATTTTCCCGATTACTTAATATCTGCGCCGCCGAACATACAAAAGCCGCAAATGGTAAGCGTGGCGGAAGCGTCCGTGATATTGGTAATCTTTCTTTTATCGCTGATGCCGCCAAACAAGCAAAAGGTGTTTATCTTAACACGCACATTTTCGGGCACGATAATATCCGCACCGCCGAACATGCAAAACAAATCAACGCGGCTGCCATCCTGAATTTTAGCGTCCGTCAAATTGCATTTTGTGCCTCCGAATACTGCCCCGACCTTTGCGACAGATATTTCTGCATCTAAAGCTTCTTCCTTGACAAAAATTTCTGCTTCTTTCTTTTTGCCGCGGGTAGATTTTTCAATCATTTTAATGCCGATTACGATGATGATAAGCGGTAAAATGAGCTTCCAGATTAAATCGGCAGAGAGAATATCCCGCGCTGCAAGCAATAGAAGGATACCCGCAAAAAGACCGAGAAGATTTCCCGATTTATCTTTATCCCGAAAGAGCCCCTCAAGACAAGGAATGATGATAAAGAGCGTCCACCATCCGTCAAGGGATACATGAATATTGCCAATGCCAAAGGCA
>JAZNLF010000122.1:0-5785 GCA_045578945.1 Clostridia bacterium
GTTTACATCGTAAGCCCTGAAACCGCAGCCATTTCTGCTATCACGGGTGTATTAACAGATCCCGCCGTTTTAGGTGAGCGCATTGAAATCGAAATGCCGAAAGCATTTTACAACAACGACAATATGGTTGTTGCCCCTGCAGCCGAAGGCGAAGAGCCTGAAGTTGTACGCGGCCCCAATATTAAGGAATTCCCGATAAATAAGAAGCTCGAAGGTGACACAAAGGGCAAAGTGTTAATTCGCGTTGAGGACAATATCACCACAGACCATATCATGCCCTCGAACGCCAAGCTTTTGCCGTTCCGTTCGAACATCCCGTATCTTTCTTCGTTCTGCCTGACGCCCTGTGACCCCGACTTCCCTGCACGTGCTAAGGAAAACGGCGGCGGTATCATCGTCGGCGGTGCAAACTACGGACAAGGTTCCAGCCGTGAGCACGCAGCGCTCGTACCTCTCTATCTTGGTATCCGCGCCGTTATTGCAAAGAGCTTTGCACGTATTCACATGGCAAACCTGATAAACTCAGGTATTATGCCGCTTACATTTACGGATGAAGCCGTTTATGATAAAATTGCAGAAGGTGACGAACTTTTGATTGAAAATGCACCCGCGCAGGTTCTCGCAGGTGATACGATCACGGTAAAGAATGTCACACGCGGCGAAAGCTTTACGACAAATCTGACGCTTTCCGACAGACAACGACAGATTTTGCTCGCGGGCGGACTATTAAATTACACAAAACAAAATGCATAAAAAAACCGCTGCAGTATATGCTGCAGCGGTTTTTTTATGCTTACAAAGTTATTTTATGCCCCTTTGTATATTCCGCGAAAAAGATGCATATACTTATTGCGAGGTGAAGTATATGTGGAAAAAAATAGGTGTTTACTTAGTGGCAATCGCGATTCCCTTAGGTGTAGGCGCGCTCTCTGCTTTTCTGACCATGGACCAAATGGAAAACTATGCGGCCCTTCGTCAGCCGCCGCTATCGCCGCCCGGCGCTCTCTTCCCCATTGTATGGACGATTTTATTTGTTCTGATGGGAATTGGGAGTGCAATGGTGTTCTTATCCCGCCACAGCGACAAGGCAGGTGCGCTGACCGTGTACGGGCTGCAGCTTGTCGTCAACTTCTTCTGGACAATTTTATTTTTTAATCTCGGCGAACGTCTTTTGGCGCTATTTTGGATTATCCTTCTCATTGCACTCGTTGTCTGGATGATTGCACGTTTTTACAAAATAAATAAGACAGCCGCATATTTGCAGCTGCCTTACCTTGCATGGCTTTTATTTGCCACCTATTTAAACGCAGGCGTCTGGCTTTTAAATCGCTGAACGTTTCCTTTGCACCAAAAAATTTCGTGCCGCCACCGTATCCAAATCTAAAACGGAGCCTTTCCCCAAAACATGTGTGATGGTAGCATTGATGCAGCGGATGAGCGCCTCGTCAATATCCTCCATCGCAAGCGCGCGCAGCGCTTCTACATTTGGAATCTGGCGGCTCGGCTCAATCAAATCCGAAAGGTATACAATTTTTGTCAGAGGCGGCATATCCTCATGCCCTGTTGTGTGGTAGTAAATCGCATCCAATATTTCTTTATCCGAAATCCCAAATTCCACTTTGGCAATATGTGCGCCAAGATATGGGTGGATAAGGCCGCGCTCTACGAAGCAAACGGGTTTTAGCGTAATGCCTGCCGCACGACACATTTCTACAGCCGTATCCTTGGGTATATTTTTAGCACAATCATGTAAAAGGCCTGCTATGCGGGCTTTTTCTGTATCCACGCTATATTGTTTTGCCAGCATTTCGGCGGTGTCACGAACACCTATAGAATGTATAAAGCGTTTTTCATCCACCATGGTGCGTAATTTTTCCAGCATTGCTGCTTCTGTCATTTGCATACCTCCGTCAAAATACTTCTTTTTTCTTGTAAAGCCCATTTTCCTTTATATATGTATATACGGCCCGCGGTAGAAGGTCGGATGCATCCTCCCCTTCCTCCAATCGGCGGCGTACCTCCGTGGAAGAAATATCCACCGCGTCCATTCGTACATAAAGAGCGTCCTTCGGGGGTGGCGTGTTATCGCGCGTTACCACCACAAAGTCAGCAACTGCCCGAATCCGCTCGGGCGTTTTCCATGTATGCAGAAGATTATAGGCTTCATCCCCTGTAATAAAGTAGAGCGTATCCGTAGGATAAAGCTTTGCAAAATACTCTGCCGTAATAAAAGAATAATTGGTTTCCTCTCGTTCCAGCTCAAATTCCGATACAAAAAAACGTGCATCTCCCTCTGTCGCAAGCGCAAGCATACGCTTTCGATGCGTGCCGCTGACATGCACGCCGCCCTTATGCGGCGGAATATTGGCAGGAATAAAGAATACACGGTCAAGGCTTAGGGCATCCGCCACCGCGCGTGCGGCCTTCATATGCCCGAGATGCACAGGGTCAAACATGCCGCCAAAGAGCGCTGTACGCATAGTCATTCTCCTACTCTACAAAGTCAAATTCCATCTCGCCGAATAATACTGTATCGCCCTCCCCTGCGCCTTCCTCGCGCAAAGCATCTATGATGCCGCGTGCTTTTATAGCGCGCTGGAAGTAGCGAATCGAATCATCATCTCCGAAGTTTATCCCGCGCAAAAGCTTATCTACATATGGTCCGCTCACCTCGTAAAGCCCGTCATGCTTCGTGATTTCAAAAACAGTTTCGTCGATTTCTTCCTCTTCAATCTCCTCCGCTTCATAAACGGGTATTTCAGGAAGTGTATCGAGAATGGCCGCAATGTGATTGATAAGCACATCCACGCCTGCACCCGTTGCGGCGCTGATGGGAAAATACGTGTAGCCTGCTTCTTTTATATACGTACTGAAGGTATCTTCCTCCTGTACTAAATCGCTTTTATTGCCTACGACAATCTGCGGCCGCACCGCAAGTTCGGGATTGTAGAGCGAAAGCTCCTTCATAATTGCCTGAAAATCGTCAATCGGGTTTCTCCCCTCTATCCCCGAAACATCCACAAGATGCACCAGAAGCCTTGTGCGCTCAATATGCCGCAAAAAGTCATGCCCGAGTCCCACGCCCTCATGCGCGCCCTCGATAAGGCCGGGCACATCTGCAATCACAAAGGATTTATCATGTACCGATACAACGCCAAGATTCGGGACAAGCGTTGTAAAGTGGTAATTTGCAATTTTCGGTCTTGCCTGGCTGACGCGCGAAATCAGCGTGGACTTGCCGACATTCGGAAAGCCTACAAGCGCCACGTCCGCCAATAGCTTCAATTCAAGAATAATGGCACGCTCCTGCCCCGGTTGACCTGGCTTTGCAAACTTCGGTGTTTGACGGACGGGTGTTGCAAAATGCATATTGCCCCAACCGCCGTTGCCGCCCTTTGCGGCAATAAAGGTTTTATTATCCCCCGTCATGTCCGCAATAATTTTGCCGCTGGCCGCATCCTTTATAAGTGTGCCCTCGGGAACGCGGATAATCGTATCTCCCCCTGCACGGCCGCTGCATCTGCCTGCACGGCCATCCTGTCCGTTTTGCGCGCTGTATATTTTTTTATAGCGAAAATCCATAAGTGTTGCAAGGCGCTTGTCTGCAATGAAAACAACATTGCCGCCCTTGCCGCCGTCACCGCCGTCAGGGCCGCCTGCAGGTACATATTTTTCGCGATGGAAGGATACAAGACCATTGCCGCCCTTTCCTGCTTTAATTGTAATTTCTGCGGTATCTACAAACATAGTATCACCCTGCCGCCGTTTCGCGGGCGGCACCTTTCCAAAAATTACCGAGCCTTCCCTCGGATAAAAAAATCCCAGACATTAAAAATATCTGAGATTTTCTTTGTTACTGTACAGGATAAACGCTGACCTTTTTTCTGTCCTTGCCCATGCGTTCAAACTTAACCTTGCCGCTGACGAGCGCAAACAGCGTATCGTCGCCGCCCTTCCCGACGTTTGTGCCGGGGTGAATTTTTGTGCCGCGCTGTCTTACAAGGATGTTGCCGGCCGGTACAAACTGACCATCTGCACGTTTTACGCCGAGACGTTTACTTTCACTATCACGGCCGTTCTTCGTGCTACCCATACCTTTTTTATGCGCGAATAACTGAATATTCAGTGCGAACATATTTTACACCTCCGTAATGCTAACAAATTCCGCGTACTGCTCCTTTAGATTGCGGAAAAATTCCACCATACTCTCAAGCAGTACATCTGCCTGCTGTCTTTCGTCCTCAGACAAAGGGGGTATATCGCAGGCCACATACCCATCCTGCATTTCATACGTTGCTGCAACATGTGCAACAGAGATAAGACCGTTTATCGTAGACCACACGACGGCGGAAACGGACGCGCAAACAATATCGCTTCCTTCTTCTCCATAGCCGCTATGCCCTTCGACAGTAAATCTCGAAATGCAATTGTCTTTACGAAATACTGTAATACTTGTCATCTTTATGCGTTGATTTTTTCAATCTGCACTTTTGTGTAAGGTTGACGATGGCCTTGTTTTCTTCTGTAGCCTTTTTTAGGCTTGTACTTGAAGATGATAACCTTCTTTGCCTTACCGGTTTTTAAAACCTTTGCTTCTACGACTGCGCCGTCAACAAACGGTGCGCCGCACTTTAAGTCACCTTCGCCGCCCACAGCCAAAACCTTGTCAAACTTTACAGTTGCGCCGTCCTCTGCCGTAAGCTTTTCAACAAACACTACATCGCCTTCCTTAACGCTGTACTGCTTGCCGCCTGTTTCGATAATTGCGTACATCTGTATACACCTCCTATAATACGGACTCGCTATCGTGGGTAAGTGCAAGCACTTTTCCAAAAAACCCATTCTACGCGGTTATAGCTTATAATACCATATTCTTTCCAAAATGTCAACATTTTTTTATTTATTTTCTTTATTTTTATTTTTGCCGAGTGTCGCATCTGTAATATGGTGCGAAAGCGTCATAAGACTGTCGCTCAAATGCACGTTTTCAACCACAACACCGGGCGGTGCCACAAGCTCCATATACGAAAAATTCCAGATACCGCGTATCCCCAAAGACGCCAATTTTTCCGCAATCTCGGGTGCGGCCGTCTTTGTCAGTGTCAGCACTGCAATCTCGGGTTTCTCCTCCTTGCAGAAAGCATCCAACTCGTCAATGTGCAAAACTGTGATGTCATGCACACGCGTTCCGACAATTTCGGGATCTACATCAAACATAGCCGTAATACGAAAGCCGCGGCGTGCAAAACCCGCATAGTTTGCAAGTGCATGGCCGAGATTACCGGCACCGATAATAATCATTTTATATTGCGCGGAAAGTCCTAAAATGTCCCCGATTGCCGCATGCAGCTGTGCCACATTATACCCATATCCCTGCTGGCCAAAGCCGCCAAAGCAGTTTAAATCCTGACGTATCTGCGAGGCTGTGATTTTAAGGCGCCGGCTGAGTTCCGTCGAGGATATACGATCTACACCCTCCGCCTTCAAATCACTCAAATATCGATAGTAGCGCGGCAAACGCCGAATCACCATTTTAGAAATTTTTTTCATAGCTTTCCCTTCGCTTTTTACATCGCTTTTATTGTTTCCATCACATAGTCTGCAAACTCTGCACCCGTAGCGCCGTCTGCGCGACCTGTGATGACGAGTTTTTTCTCCTCATACATACATTTGTCAAGTGCCGCCGTAAGCTTGTCGGCACGATCCTGGTATCCGATATGCTCTAAAAGCATTGCTGCGGCGCGAATGATACTGCACGGGTCTGCATACTTATCGCGGCCTTCCT
>JAZNLF010000123.1:0-2687 GCA_045578945.1 Clostridia bacterium
TTATTAAAAAGATTGTCTTCCATCATCTTTTTGAAGAGAAAATCAAGCGCATAGCCTTTACCGACGGCGGTTTTATCCTGTCTTTCATACGTGAACGCGCCATGCTGCCTTGCAACGTCTGCCGTATCGTCCGTGCAGTTATCCGCAATCACGAAAACGTCCAGACATTCCTTCGGGTAATTCTGGTTACGAATACTTTCTATCAGCGCACCAATAACGGCGGATTCATTACGCGCGGCAATAATAATGCCGAACTTATGAAAGGCTTTGGGTACATAGTCGCTGTCTGTCGGCTTCCGATAGATAAAGCCGATAAAGGCATACACAAACTGATACGCATACATAAGCGTAAAGACAATAAAAATAACAAAATTAAAAATGTCAATAAACTGTCGCATCATTCGCTCCGTTTCTGCAGGCAAAGCCTGCTATTATAAATTCAATATCACAAAGTGTATCACAAAAAGAAATGTGTGTCAAGTTTTGCGTCACATTTCGTCGAGTACAATCAATGCCATAAAGGAAAGTGCCTTATCTCCGCTGTTTTGGAGGCCGTGTCCGTGTCCGCTCGGCGTAAAAGTGACATCGCCTGCCGAAACGGGGCAGAGGGTGCCATCATCATTATATGTACCTTCCCCCTCCAAAATGTAGTAACATTCACTTTCGCCGTGGTGCTCATGATAGCCAACCGCCGCGCCCGGCGCCAATTCCATATGCGCATAAAGGCGTACCTTTTCGGGACAGTTGGGTAAAGACAAGAGATGGTCGCGCTCCATTACCCCTGTACCGCCTGCAGGGTTTTCCTGTAATATGGGTGTGCGTTCGCTTTTTTTCACAATCATTTTTTCATATTCCTTCCGTTATAAGATATTCTTTCGAATAAAATTGCATGTCCATCCTTGTCTGTTTCCAAAAAGACGGCATTTATCATCTTTTCGCCTTCCGTTGCCGCCTCATACGGCCTTCGCACCGCGGAGGTAAAGCGCTGCGTAGCGCAAGGAATGGCGGCACCTAAGACGGAGCGTGCGGCACCGCACATGCCGACGTCAGTAATGTAGGCCGTACCGCCTTCCAAAATCGTATCGTCTGCCGTCTGCACATGTGTGTGCGTGCCGACCATGGCGCTCACGCGCCCGTCCGCATAAAAGCCGAGTGCTTTTTTCTCGCTGGTTGCCTCGGCGTGAAAATCAACAAAAATATGCGGCGTATCTATTTTGGAAAGTATCCCATCCAAGGCAGTAAACGGATTTTCGCAAGGCAAATCCATATATAATCTGCCGATGAGATTTATCACCGCGAGCCGCTCGCCCGAAGGCGTCTCCACCGTCAAAAACCCTCTGCCGGGGTCGGAGGCGGGCAGATTAGAAGGCCGCAAAATGGCTATTTCGTCAAAAAGATTGATAACCTCGCGCTTTGAATACACGTGATTTCCCATTGTAAAGACATCAACACCTGCAAAAAGAAGCGTATTTGCCCCTTCGCGCGAAAGGCCAAAGCCGCCCGAAGCGTTTTCAGCATTCGCAATTATAATATCGGGCGTATATTGGCGGCGCAGCGCACCAATTTGTTCTATCACGGCCTCGCGCCCCATACGGCCGACAATATCGCCGAAAAATAATATCTTCATGCGCTGCTCCTATCGGCGTAATGCCTTCATATTTTCAAGTACGCTGTAAGGGATTTCGAGATTGCCGAGGCCTTTCCCGATGGAAATATGCGGCTTCATTGCGGCATGAAAATCCGTGCCGCCCGAGACTGCCAAATCAAGACGTGCGGCAAGGGCTTGATATTCCGCCTGCATTTCGGGTGTGTACTCGGTGTAATACCCTTCAATGCCGTCCATGCCCGCATCTTTTAAATCTGCTACAAATTTATAAAGCTCTTCGCCTTCAAGGCGCGTTAAATGAAGATGCGCCAAAAACGCAAGGCCGCCCGCTTTTTTGATAAGCTCGACAGCGTCACGCGGCGTTAAAAGCTGCAGGGTAGAGTACCCGGGCTTGCCGTTTGCAAGATAAAGGTCAAACGCCTCCTTGACAGAACCGACATAGCCTTTTTCCACCATCGCGCGCGCAAAATGGGCACGCCCGATAAGGCCGCAAGGCGCAAGACGCGCCGCATCCTCCACTGTAACATCAAACCCGATTTTCTGCAGATTTTCTGCTGTTTCCACATTCCGCTGTGCGCGTACGCGACGGATTTCCTCTAATTTTTTCAAAAAGTCGGGATTTTTCAAATCCACAAAATAGCCGAGAACATGCGTCTCCGTCTTAAATTTTGCGGAAAGCTCAATCCCGGGGACAACCTCAATCCCAAGTTCCTCTCCGCGTGCCATTGCCTCCTCCACGCCGTCTATAACATCGTGGTCGGTAAGGCTCATGGCGGCAAGGCCTGCTGCCTTCGCTGTATCTACAACCTCGGAAGGCGTCATCGCGCCGTCCGACTTTATGGAATGTGTGTGTAAGTCAATAAACATTTTTAAAAATCACTCCGCATAGTTTTTTCTTCTATTATACTGTGTAAAGCCAAAAAATGCAAGAAAATTATAACAAAGGCAGACAAAGAAAGTGTTTGTCTGCCAATTATATGGTTTATGCTTCTTTAGCCGCCGCAAGCTCTTCTTTCTCAAGCTCGCGGTAGGCAACCTTCCCGACCAGCGTTTTGGGAAGCTGCTCGCGTATTTCAATGTC
>JAZNLF010000124.1:0-2107 GCA_045578945.1 Clostridia bacterium
GCCTCGTTTTTTTGGTCAATTTGTGGTTTAAAAAAAACGATAAGCGATTATTTTTTATTTACAGTGTGTAAAAAAGAGAGTGTGAGGAGACTGTATTTGTGCAAAAAACAGATAATAAAAAACAACAGCCCGAACAAGCCGGACTGTTGTTTTTTGGTGCGGGTAAAAGGACTTGAACCTTCACGAAGTTGCCCCCACTAGAACCTGAATCTAGCGCGTCTGCCAATTCCGCCATACCCGCGGTTAGGATAATGTACTATTTAAAGCACCTGTTTATTGTACCATATCCAGAAGGTTTTGTCAATAGCTTTTGCAAAAATATTTAAACTTAACTTGTATTACGCACAAACGAAAACCGCCGATTTTTACATCGGTGATTCTCTTTTTTCATGATATCGCTTTTAAATCAAGGGAGCTTCCGTATTCCGTATAGCTCACTTCAAGGGTGTCGATGATGGCGTAGTATTCCTCGCTGAGCTTTGAGAGAGAATAGGTTTCATATATCTCATCGCGATGCTCTTTCATATAGCCTGCATCTTTGGGACAACGCATTACTATATGATACCCGAACACGCTTTCAATAACACAGCTGTGCTCACCCTCCGCAAGGTCTGCGGCGGCGTTCCATATTTCGTCTGACATCGTATATCTTGAAATGTAGACTCCGTGATCCTTCGGCATGGCGGCACTGTTGTAGCTGCTGTATTCACTCATAATATCTTCAAAGCTTTCGCCGTCCATAAGCTTGGCAAGTGCTTCCTCGGCTCTTCTTTCGGCTATGGGCTTTGTTTCGTCGCCGTTATAGCTTACGAATATTTCCTTTATACATATAACTTCATCGCCTGCAAGCACCGAATCCACATCCGCATCATCGGTTTTTATGATACCCTTTGATTTCATGCTTTCAAGAATATTATACGGCAGGTCGGCTTCGGCAAGCAGTGTTCTGTAAAGCTCATCGGTTATATACTGCTCGGACAGATACAATATATACGCCTCATCATCGGAAAAGTTTTTGCGGTATTCTTCGACCATCTTATCTGCGTTTGACTGCTGTTCCTTTGTTATCAGGGCATCGTACTTTTCAGCCATTATGAGATATCCGTGACGCTGTTTTGCGTTATTTTCGGTAAGCGTTTTAATGTCCCGGGCGATTTCATCGGTTATCACCGTGTCTGCGCCGTAGCTGTCCCTTTTATTATTAAGGAAGTAATATTTATATTCCTGATACTGCACTTCCCTGCCGCCCACAGTCATAACGACCCGTCTGTCATCTTCTGTGGATTCAAAACGTTCTTTATTGTCGTTTTTGCAGGACAAAGCGGTAAATCCAAGCAGTGCCGCGAGGGATACGGCTATGAGTTTTGTTTTCATTGATGGTTTCCTTTCGACAAGCAATTACAAAAGCGTTATTTCTGTAATTATATCCTACAATTGTGACGGCTGTGTGAATAACGGCAATATTCTGTGCGAAAAACCAATAAATTTTGTTAATCAAAACGGCGCGGTTTGGCGGTATACGGCAAGCGGCGGCGTTTTTTTGATGTTAGAATGTTGGCATGATGAAAAAAGAAGGTGAAGCGATGCCGAAGATAACCAGCGGAAAAAAGTTACTTTCACAGATAAAGGCATACATAGAGGAATGTAAAAACAGCGATTCAAAAAAGCCCGTGTTTTCAAACGTAGCCGGCTTTTGCAGGTTTGCGGGTATATCAGTGCCTGAGTTTTTATCCTTTAAAAAACGATTCCCTGCAGAATTTGAAAATGCAGGGGCATACTTTGAGGATGCGGCGCTTAATTCAAGTGCAACTGCAACTCTTGTGGGAATGTATCTTCGGCAGTACGGCTTTTGGAGCGGTACTGCCGAAGAGGACGTTACCTGCGACCACGACATGGATGCTGACGGCATATAGAAATATTTAGGAGGTAATTTTTTGCATCTTCGCGGCAAGCCAAATGAAAAGCAAGCGGAATTTTTCCGTTCCACCGCCGCATATACCGCATACGGCGGTGCCAGAGGCGGCGGCAAGAGCTGGGCGCTGAGGCGCAAGCTGATCGCCCTTTGCCTCCGCTATCCCGGCATCCGCTGTCTGATCGTCCGCCGCAC
>JAZNLF010000125.1:0-6606 GCA_045578945.1 Clostridia bacterium
CCAATTCAATAAGGTAGAGCTTGTAAAGTTTACAAAGCCTGAGGAATCGTACGAGGAGCTTGAAAAGCTGACGCGTGACGCGGAAAGTGTCCTCAAAGGGCTTGGCCTTCCCTACCGCGTTGTCAAGATTTGCGTCGGTGATTTAGGCTTTACCGCGGCACTCAAATATGATATCGAGGTCTGGATGCCCAGCTACGGCCGCTATGTTGAAATCTCCTCCTGCAGTAATTTTGAGGACTTCCAGGCACGCCGTGCGTCCATCCGCTATCGCGATGCGGAAGGCAAAACGCAGCTTGTGCATACATTAAACGGCTCGGGCGTTGCCGTTGGCAGAACGGTTGCCGCCGTTTTGGAAAACTTCCAGAATGCGGACGGCAGCATTACAATTCCCGAGGTTTTGCGTCCCTATATGGGCACAGATAAAATTGAGAAATGAGGCGGCGTAGTATCGTCTTTGTCGGCGCGGCGGCTTTATGCGCCGCGCTTGGCGTTTTTGCCGCATTTTTAGCCGTACCGAAAAAAACGGTGCCTGCCACATCGACCGCGGTGCCCGATGTATTTGACAAAATTACCATCTCCGTCGCAGGCGATTGCACCATCGGCTCCGACCCGCGCTTTTCCTATGCGGGCAGCTTTCACGAAATGGCAAAGGAAAAGGGGTATGACTACTTTTTCTCGGGCGCTTTGGACGTCTTTCTAAACGATACCATGACCTTTGTAAACTTTGAAGGGACGCTGACGGACGCGGATACGGCGGCCGAAAAAACGTACACCTTTCGCGGCCCCGCATCGTATACGGAGATTTTAAAAAAGGGCAGCGTGGAGGCCGTGTCCCTTGCAAATAACCATAGCTACGATTTTTTGGAAAAGGGATTTTCGGACACAAAAAAAGCGCTTCGGGACGCATCCATTGCCTACGCGTACAATAAAGAGCCGCTTTTATTTGAGGCAGACGGCGTGAAAATCGGTGTTTTGGCCTCTGCAATCTGGTATGACGACAAGGAAGTGCGGCAGAACATAAAAAGCGGAATCGAATCCTTGCGCGCACGCGGCGCAGACCTTGTATTTGCAAGCTTTCATTGGGGCATTGAGGGCACGCATGTGCCGAACGATACGCAAAAAACGATTGGCAGATACGCCATAGATTGCGGCGCGGACGGCGTGTGGGGCCATCATCCGCACGTTTTGCAGGGCGTGGAAACATATAAGGAAAAGGAAATCGTCTATAGCCTCGGCAATTTCTGCTTTGGCGGCAACCATAATCCGCGTGATAAGGACGCGATGATTTACCAAATGGAATTTACGACGAAAAACGGCAAATTGACGGGCGCGTGGGAAAGCCGCATCCTCCCTGTCAGCATTTCCTCGTCCTTGGAGCGAAATGACTATCGGCCGCGTATCCTCACGGGCGAAGAAGAAAAACGCGTACAAAAACGCATAGAAACGTATTCGAACGCCATAAATGGGTAATAAGTTTTTCCCACGCGATGATAGACAGTAAGATTGTCGAAAGTTGTTGAAATGGAAAAGAGGAAATACAATGAGCAATCTGATTGCAAAAGAATATAAGTGCTTTGAAGATATAAAGCATATAAAAGAAGATGGAACTGAATATTGGCTTGCAAGAGAATTGGCTATTGTTCTGGATTATAACAAATGGGAAAATTTTCATAAAGTTATAAAGCGGGCAATGATTGCTTGTGAAAACAGCGGACATGACATTGTCTGCGATTTTCCTGAGGTCAGGAAAATCGTAAAAGCAGGTGCAACTGAAAAACCTGTGTTAGATTATGAACTTACAAGATATGCTTGTTACTTAATTGTTCAAAATGGTGATCCAAGAAAAGAAGTAATTGCACTTGGGCAAACTTATTTTGCGATTCAGACATATAGACAAGAAGTGGCAGACAGATTTAATCAGCTCGACGAAGACAGCAGAAGATTAGTGGTTCGTGGAGATATAAAACAGTGGAATCAGCTTCTTGCTGAAACTGCAAGAAATGCCGGCGTTATAACAAATGAAGAATTTGCAATTTTTCAAAACGCAGGCTATATCGGTCTTTATGGCGGACTTGATGTTGAAGACATTCACAAAAGAAAAGGTCTTGCAGTAGGGCAGAAAATTCTTGATTATATGGGTAGTACAGAGCTTATTGCAAATCTTTTCAGAATTTCACAAACTGAAGAAAAATTAAGAAAAGATAAAGTTGACAATGCAGAAACCGCCACAAAAGTTCATAATACGGTTGGTAGAGAAGTAAGAAAAGCGATTGAAGAAA
This sequence comes from Clostridia bacterium, assembly GCA_045578945.1. Taxonomy (GTDB): domain Bacteria; phylum Bacillota; class Clostridia; order UMGS1883; family UMGS1540; genus JAQXGO01. Next base: position 2,280 of record JAZNLF010000125.1, read on the forward strand.
TTGGTGGTACAATGCCTGAAGATTTGCCGATTCCCGAAAAAAGTATTGCGCAAATTGAAAAGGAACAGATGCAAAGACTTAAGAAAAAAGCAAAAGAAGGACGACTCATGCTTGATGAGTGAAGCATTTTTTGTCCCTACCTTGACAAAATCATATAATATTGTGCAAGTGGTGATGCGCAGAGGGTGCGAGGTCTATTTTGGTATGCTTTACAAGACAGAAATCGACTTTTACGAAGAAACGGCATAGAAAACCTATGCCGTTTCTTCGTAAATATTTTAGAGTTTCTTTTTATTTTTTCTCAACACCGAGTAAGTCTAAGTGCCGTCCGATATGGCGCATCAAAGCTTCTGTATAAACGTTTTCATGATCCTTCCAAAGCTTATAGAGTCTGTCGCGGAAGGTGAAGGAGCCGTCTGCATTCTTGCGGCTTAAAATAAGGCCGTAGGTAATATGGATAAGCTGACGTGCATCGTTTTGGTCAAAGTACGTGGGGAGCTGTGCGTCAGACATCGTGTCAAGCGACGGAATCTTCGACAAATCCGTAGTAACGTGGTAATACTTTGTAGCTTCATCAAACGCTTCGAGTGCGTATGCATGTACTTCGCGGTATAATTTCGGGTCTACCATCGCGACAACGCGCATAGCCTCAAGCCAGTTTGTGCCTGCGGTCTTAACATGGAAGATGCCGCGTGTTTTCTCACCGATAATCGGGAACGTGGAGAATTTATCCGAGCCCGAGTGAATACTGAGCTTGTAGCCAAAGTGGCGTGCAATCTGGCTGTGGACAGTCATTTCTGCGGTAAATTGGTCTAAATCGCCGATATAGTCAATGCCCTTTTGGAACTCACCGCAAAAACGCGGTGCCATGGTTTCAAACTGTACGCCGCGGCGGCGAAGCTCGTTTGCAACAAAGAAATGCTCTAAAGGCGTTGTGGGTGTTAAGGTTTCGTCAATGGAAATCTCAAAGTCGGAATTATACTTGCCGTCCTTGAAAAATTCTTCGTAAATGGATGCGGCAAAGCTGATGGCAGCGCCGTATACGAGTACGATGCGGCGCAGGGCGGCTTCGTCAAAGGAAACGGTAATGCCCTCCCCTACATCAAAGCTTTTGCCAAGGTAGATGCTTTCAATTTCTGCATTTTTTACATATTCTTTTTCGACTTCCGCATCGGTCATGCCCGCAACATCGTTACGGATATGGTCGGAGCAGTCGAGTGTAATCATGGTAAAGCCGAGGTCTAAGGCGTAGCGGACATCCTCTGCCTTTTTCAGATGGTCACCGTCCGCGCCGAAGCCTTTTTCGTATCCGTCACGAAACGCGGTGAAGGAAGCACAGTCCAAAACATCCTCATACGTGCGATTGGTTAAGGTAAGCTCACGCATGGACTGCTGGGCGAGCACGGGATACGCGTCGTAGGCTTTAAATACTGCGATATGCCCGGGCGTTGCAATGCCGAGGCGGTCACCGACGCCAAAGCTTCTCTCCTTCCCCAAAACGCGGATGGGCGCGGTAAACGGGAAAAGCTTGCGAAGCACGCATGCATTCTCATGCGTCAGTGCGGCTTTTGTGGCTTTTTCGCCGTCTATGGTGACAGCTTCGCCCACAAAGCCGACATCGCCCGTGGCGTATATAGAGGTAACGCCGCCCTCGTCTGCCATGAAAACGCGAACGCCGTTTACAGTATGTACGGATTTCTCAAAAATCTGCATATCAATCAATCTCCTTCTTATAGTCTTATAAAAAAGTATACCAAACTATTCCAAAAATGTCAATCCCCTTTACGCCCTTTTGCGTGAAAACAAGGGCAAAAGAAACGCGAGCACGATGCCGACGGCAATCGCCACCACAAGGTCAAAGATAACAGTCAGTAAAAACGTGGCAAAAAGGACAATGACGGCGTGCCAACGTTCCGTCTTTGCCAATGAGATAAAACGCTTCGCGCCGCACATGTTATAGGCAACATGAATTAAAATGGCGGCGATGGTGGGCATGGGAATATAGGCGGCGTAAGGCATTAAAACCAGGAGAACACCCAAAAGTACAAGGGCGTGCACAATGGCGGCAATCGGCGTTCTGCCGCCGTTTTTTACGTTTGCGGCGGTACGCGCAATCGCGCCCGTGGCGGGGATGCCGCCGAAAAGCGCCGAGCCGATGTTGCCGAGCCCCTGCCCCAAAAGCTCCGCGGCGGGGCGATGCTTTTTGCCGACCATGTCATCCGCAACCACGCAGGACAAAAGGGATTCTATGCCTGCCAAAAGTGCGATGGTAAAGGCGTTTGGCAAAGCGGAAAGGATATTTGCGCCCGAAAAAGCGGGCAGACGAAACGCGGGAAACGCGCTGTCAATGGTATACAAGGTACCGATGGTGTTTGCAGAAAGCCCCAGAAGGCTGACGAGCAAAATGCCGACCGCAACCGCCACAAGGGACGCGGGAATTTTGGAAAGCTTCTTCGGCCACAAAAAGAGGATGGCAAGGCTTATGACGCCGACGATAATTGCCTCAATGTTTACTGTGGCAATATTTTCAAAAAATGCCGTGAGCTTTTCCATCGTTTCAATCGGCGCTTGGCCGCCCACGTACGAAATGCCAAAAAAGTCCTTTAATTGGCCGATGACAAGCGTTACGGCAATACCTGCGGTAAAGCCTGTTGTAATCGTGTCGGGAATAAATTTAATCAGATTGCCGAGGCGGCAAACAGAGAACAAAATGAGCAAAATGCCTGCCAATATGGTCGCCAGCGCAAGCCCTTCCGTGCCATTTTGTGCCACGATGCCTGCAACAATCGTTGCAAACGCGGCGGTCGGCCCTGAAATCTGCACGCTGCTGCCGCCGAAGCATGCGGCCAAAAAGCCTGCAAAAATCGCAGTATAAAGGCCTGCCTCGGGCCGCACGCCCGATGCGATGGCGAGTGCGACGGAAAGCGGCAATGCAATAATCGCAACAATGATGCCTGCAATCAAATCCGCAGAGAAGGCTGCGCGGGAATACCCCTTCATATCCGAGAGGAGCATGGGTTTAAATTGGTTCATGTAAAAAATCCTTTCCTATTATAATGTGCCTTTTTAGTATAGCATAAAAAGAGAAAAATGGCAACTTGTTTTTCCGCCTCCCCCGTTTTTTGTAGAAAAAGACAATTTTTTGGGCCTTTAAAAAGGCAAACCCATGCGAAATGCACCGAGAAAATGTTTCAAAACCTCTTGCGAAGCTGAAGCACATATGATATAATAATTTCATCTTTGATGAAATCAATTCATAGCCCTCCTTGTGTAAAGGAGGTTGCACGCAGAGCGTGACGGGAGGATTGTAATGGAATTCAAAAAATGGTTTGAAAATTACTGGTATCATCATGCCGCAAAAACAATTGTTGTCGGGCTTCTTATTATAAGCGCCATCGCGCTGATGATCAACGTCGCGCAAAAGAGTGACCCCGACTTTGTCATGGCCTATGTAGGAGAGGCGTATGGGAGCGACGTGCAGTTTGAGCCGATTCGCCCCAAGGCGGAGGAATTGGTCGGCGATTTAAACGGGGACGGAAAGACCAAAGTAAATTCGCGCATTATTACCATCCGAAAAGGTACGTTCTCTGAAGTTGACGTCAATAAAGAGCAGGAATTTAATTATTCCTTCCTCGATACGGCGGTGCATTTTTATATCATAGAAGAGCAGTTTTTGCGGGATAAAGCCATTTATTTTGAGCCGCTGGAGGCACTTTTACCCCCCGAAGCACTCGAGGGCGGCATGAAAAATGAGGCGGGCGAGGTGTACGCCGTGCCGCTTCGTGATAATATAATTGCAAAAGAGATGGATTTTGCGCGCGAGAACATGTATGTCGCCGTTAAAAAGATTATGGATATTGAGAAGAACGAGGAAATCGCCCTAAAGGGGCAAGAAATCTCCAAAGCGCTTTTACAATACATGATAACGGAAGCAAAATAACCCGACGCAGGAAATTTTAACTGCATAAAAACCCCCCTTTAGACAGATACTTTATATAGCATCTTCCGAGGGGGTTTTTCTTTTCAAAAAATAAGAGAGGGAGCGATTTTAGTGGCACTTAACAAGGTGGAAATCTGCGGCGTTAACACATCCAAGCTGCCTGTTTTGACGGAGCAGGAGAAAATGGAGCTTTTCGGGCGCATGGCGGCGGGCGATACGGAGGCGCGGCGCATTTTTATTGAAGGAAATTTAAGACTCGTACTGAGCGTCATGCAGCGCTTTCACAGCCGCGGCGAGCATCCCGACGATTTATTTCAGGTCGGTTGCATCGGGCTTATGAAGGCAATTGATAATTTTGATACCTCGCACGGCGTAAAATTTTCAACC
>JAZNLF010000126.1:0-3996 GCA_045578945.1 Clostridia bacterium
TTATTGTCAAGCTTTCTGAGTACCTTCGTATCAAAAACCGCCTTTATTGTGCGAAAGACATCACGATACGGAAATCTCTCGGTAGTATACGTTTCAAATTCGCTCGTAAAATCACCATTTTTTATGGCTTCTGTCGAAAAATGCGGGAATGAAGCCAGCTGTCTCCTCTCACTTTCGGAAAAAGCGTCACTCGGCTTTAAAATGCACAACGCACTCATGCCAAAAAGAAGTATCACAAAAATCAGCGTTAGTATACAATTTCTTCTATGCATGTATGAGCCTCCTTAAAAACGAAAATACAAAAATGGATTGAATGCGCCATCCGCCAAATATGCAGTCGCAAGTACCAGAAGGATTGCCAGCAGCAGTATCTCCGCATACGACCATACCGCAGAAAATACTTTGCCGTTCTGGCACTTTATAAGAAGCTTTTTGGGAAGTGGTGTCGATGCCACCATAGCTATTAAAAGGATAACTCCGTAGCTTTTTAGGTTATACCAAAAAAGAGGGGTGACCAAGGGCGTATCCCCACGGCCAAACATGCCTGTAATATAAGAGAATGCCTCCCCCATATCGCTTGCACCAAAGATGGCAAAGCTGATGGCCACAAAGAATAGGACATAAAGATGCGAGGCCACCTTAGACTTTGCAATATATTTACCATAAAAGAATTTCTCAAGTTTTAAAAGAACGCCAAAATAGACAACCCACACAATAAAATTCCACACTGCGCCATGCCAAAAACCCGTCAGAAACCAAACTGTAAAAATGTTAAAGAGCATTTTGGGGCGGCTGACACGATTGCCACCCATCGGGATATATACATAGTCACGAAACCACGAGCCAAGGGACATATGCCATCTGTGCCAAGAGTCGCTGATGCTTCTTGCTATAAAAGGATAGTTAAAGTTTTCCAAAAACGTAAAACCAAATAATTTGCCAAGGCCGATTGCCATATCACTGTAGCCTGAAAAATCAAAGTAAACCTGCAGCATATAGGCAATCACATAGAGCCAGTAAAAGAGCACGGATTTATCATCCGCCATATAAAACGCCTTGCAAAGCGCCCCTAAGGTATTTGCCAGGAGCACCTTTTTAGAGAGACCGATAATAAAACGACGAATCCCCTGTGAAACTTTTTCAAAGCTATGCGTTCTCTCAATAAGTTCACGCTCCACATCTATGTAGCGCACAATCGGGCCTGCAATCAACTGGGGAAAAAGTGTAAGATAAGTAGCCAGGATAATAGGGTTTTTTTGTGCTTTTACATTCCCTCTGTACACGTCTATGGTATAGCTTAAAATCTGGAAGGTGTAAAAGCTGATGCCAATCGGCAATGCAATATGTAAAAGTTTTGCCGAAACCCCTGTTACCAGACTAAAGTTTTTGATAAAAAAGTCTGCGTATTTAAAATACCCTAATGCGGCAAGGCAGAATACGACCGAAAGCACCATAAAAAAGCGGGATAGCGATTTGCCCCGAAACTTTTCAATTAAAAGGCCTAAAACAAAATTTACCAAAATGGTCGCAAGCATTACAAATACATACTTTGGCTCGCCCCATGCATAAAATAGTAGGCTTACGAAAAGAAGCGTTGTATTTTTTAATTTTTTTGGTGATGCCAAATAGGCAAGAATCACCCCTGGCAGAAAATAATATAAAAACGGTATACTGGAAAAAACCATATTTCACCTCATGTATTGCAAAAAACGGACGCCTTTTTAAACAGGCGTCCGTTTTGTAATCTTTTTATTCTTCGCTAAATTCTTTCGGACACATGACAAAAAATACTTTGTTCCCAACGCTGCCTGTCACCATTTCCTCCGCTTCCACACAGATATTCCAGCGTAAGTTTGCTGCAGACCTTAAGGCTGAAATAAAGCTCTGCGGATTTGTGCCGTCCTCTAAAACGAATACATATCCTACAAAAGGAATGGAGCCGATAATGGGACCAAAGGTTGCACCTTCACGAAAGCCCTTAATTTCCGTATTATCAAAGCCTGCTAAAAAGCCGGGCGTTACTTCCATCGTCGCAGCAGGGAAAGGAATCGTCTCATTCTTTGCGAGTGCTTCTGCTAAGGAAAGTGCGCCGGATGCACTGCTCGCCTTGCCGTAAAAGTCCTTCAAAAGCTTCTGCCCGACAGTTTTTGCCTCTGCCTCGGGTGTCGGCTGCGGTGTTGTTTGCGGTTTTTCTTCCGGCTCGGGTTGCGGATTTACGGACGGCTTATTTTGTTCTGTTTCTGTAGGTTTGGGGGTTAAAACCGGTGCCGTCGGTGTAGGCTTTGCCTCTTCCTTTTTGTCTTCTTCCTTTTTATCCTCGGGTTTAGCAGATTCTTCTTTAGGTTCCTCCGTAGATTCCTCTTTAGGTTCCTCCATGGGGTTTACCACGCTTTCTGCCCCTTGTTCATCTAAAGTGGGCTGCTCCTCATTCTTTTTAGTACCACAGGCTGCCAATGCAAAAATGAACGTTAATGTCAAAAACAATGCAATTACTTTTTTCTTCATAATCGTACTCCATTCTGATATTTAATAATTTATGTTAAGTTTTTACTTCTTCCAAACAATAAAACTATGCCCTTCCAAAATACGAACATACTCTGCAAGGCGCACGTAAAGCGGCGCGCATGCATCTCCAAACGCTTTCTCAAGCAGCCGTCCCAATTCAATTAAATTTTTTTCTCCGTCCATAAGCGGCCAAAGAAAGCTGCCTATCGCATCAAGATGAATATGACTCTCCTTCGGTTTATGGAAAAACTTTTGCATAATACGGTTTAAAAGACCTTTGTTTTCCATATGAAGGGTGACCATCCCCTTCTCATCCTTCGTCCATGCAACCGATGCGCGCTGGGGCCTTCGTTCTAAATAATTTTCGGATTTATCTTTTTTCATCACTATCTCCGTTTTTTCCATACAGAAAACTTTAACACGGACAAAATGGTAATTGCAAAAAGAACAATTGCACCGATATTGGAAGCGGCTGCGGATATGCCGAATCTCGCAGAAAGGTCAATCACCTTATCCCAGCCAAAGATAGCAAATACCGCGAGTAAAATGCCGACCAGACCTTCTCCTGCAATCATACCCGAACAAAAGAGTATGCCGTCATTGACAATTTCTTTCTTTTCTTCTTCCTTGCGCTTTAATTTATCAAGTACAAGTCTTATAAGTCCGCCTACCATAATGCAAGCATTCAGTTGTACGGGCAGATATACGCCGATAGCAAAGGGTAGCACGGGAATACCAACAAGCTCCACCGCCGCCGCAATAAATACGCCGATAAACACAAGCGACCACGGCAAGCTATTGTTCATAACGCCTTCGATGATAAGCTTCATCAAAGTAGCCTGCGGTGCTGCAAGCTGCTCTGTACCAAAGCCCCAGGCGCTATCCAAAAGATACAATGTGCCGCCAATTGCGAGTGCCGCGGCAACAACGCCCAATATTTCTGTAATTTGTTGTTTTTTCGGTGTTGCACCGAGAATGTATCCTGTTTTCAAATCCTGCGAAGTATCGCCTGCAATTGCAGATACAATACAAATAATAGAGCCGATTGCAATCGCACTTTGCATTCCAAACGCGCCTGTTGCACCCGTCAGCTTCAAAATAACCGTGGCAATCAAAAGTGTGGCAATCGCCATGCCCGAAACGGGGTTATTGCTGCTGCCAACAAGACCAACCATACGCGAGGAAACCGTGGCGAAGAAAAAGCCGAATACCACAACAATAACTGCACCGAGAAAGCTTACGGGAATAGCAGGTATGAGCCAAACCAAAAGTGTAAGAGCAACAATTGCAATAATAACTGTTTTGAGGCTTAAATCCTTCTCTGTACGAAGTGTACCTGCGGAGACGCCACCAATATTTTTAACAGCATCTGCAAAAGTTTTTACGATCAGCGGTAAGGATATGTGATGGCTTATGATCCCGCCCGCCGCAAGTGCACCTGCACCAATATAACGGATATAACTGCCCCAAATGGCGCTTGCGCCGCCTTCT
>JAZNLF010000127.1:0-1642 GCA_045578945.1 Clostridia bacterium
GCACGCGTGCGCTGATTAAAGTTATGCGCCAAAACCTCTAAATTTGTATGCAAAAGTGTATTTCGCATCACGGCGTTTTCCTCACCTAAGGGGTTTTGAATTGCAATCACGCCCTCCTCACTCTGTCCGAGCATTTTTGCCGCATCACGTCTTGTAAAGGAGGAGGTCATCACCTCATAATAGCCCAAAGCGGCGAGCAAATCTGCAATTTTTTCTTCCAGAGCCTGTGCGCGGTTTCTGCCGCCGATACCCGTGACGCCATGCAAAGGCGTAGACGGAATTTCCGTATAGCCGTAAAAACGCGCAATTTCCTCTGCCACATCCGCAAATTCCTCAACATCTGCGCGGAAGGACGGCACAACCACGTTGTCCCCTTCCACCAAAAAGCCGATGGATTCCAAAATATCCGTCATGCGTCCTTTGGCAATATCTGTACCCAAAAACGCGTTGATTTTCTCAGGCACAAGCGGTAAAATACGTTTTTCGGGCACTGTCGGGTATACGTCTACCGCACCGCCGATAACTGTACCTGCACCGAGAAGCTCTACAAGCTCACATGCGCGATCTACCGCTTCCTTTGTCAGCTCGCTGTCGAGTCCCTTCTCAAAACGCGCAGATGCCTCTGTGCGAAGGCCGAGTTTTTTCGCCGTGCGGCGCACGCTCGGGCCATTAAACATCGCAGATTCAAAAATAATTTCTGTGGTTTCCGCCATAATTTCGGAATTCTCGCCGCCCATAACGCCTGCAACCGCTACTGCGCGGTCGCGGTCCGCAATGACGAGCATATCGCCCGAAAGCTTTCTTTCCACGCCGTCAAGCGTTGTAATTTCCTCGCCATCGTGTGCGCGGCGCACCACAATCTGTCCGCCCTTTAAAAAGTTTCTGTCGAACGCGTGCATCGGCTGGCCGTACTCGAGCATGACGTAGTTTGTAATGTCTACAATATTGTTTATCGGGCGTACCCCTGCCGCACGAAGACGGCGGCGCATCCACTCGGGAGAGGGTGCGACCTTTATATCCTTGACAGCGCGCGCCACATAGCGTGTGCAAAGCGCTGTATCTTCAATTTCTACTTTTATATAATCTGCGGCGTTTTCCGCATTGCCCGTCTCCTTTGGCGTATGCTTTATAAAGGGCACACCAAAGGTTGCCGCCGCCTCACGCCCAAGGCCGATGGCACTGAGGCAATCGGGGCGATTGGATGTAATTTCAAAATCAACCACGATATCGTCAAGGCCGACAACCTCGCGCACATCCTTCCCCGGTGTATGTGCCTCGGGAAAGCAAATAATGCCGTCCTCCACCGCACCGGGAACATCCTCCAGCTCAAGTCCTAATTCTTCATGCGAGCAAAACATGCCTTCACTCACCACGCCGCGCAGCTTACCCGTCTTTATGGTCACACCACCGGGCAGGGTGGCGCCGTGCAAGGCAACTGCAGTTGTGTCGCCCTCTTCCATATTTTGTGCAGCCGTTACAATCTTGAGGGGCGCATCCTTACCGACCTCTACGCTGCATATCCATAATTTATCCGCATCGGGGTGTTTTTCCTTCTTTATAATTTTACCGCAAACAACGTTTTGGACTTCCTCCCCGCAGCTTATAACGGCCTCGACCTTCGAGCCTGACATTGTCATGGCCT
>JAZNLF010000128.1:0-5919 GCA_045578945.1 Clostridia bacterium
CTCGGAAGCATAGCTTGCGATAAGGCCTGCATCGGGGAAGCTGGATGCGGGTGCACCCGCCGCGAGCTCTTTTACAAGACGCATACCGCGTGCGCAGATAACCATAAGGTCCTGTCTTGAAATGGATGCGTTCGGGTTATAATTTACGCCGTCCGTACCCTTTAAAACGCCCAAGGCTTTACCGATTGCAATTTCCTTTGCATACGGGGTATCTGCCGTTACATCTGCAAAAGTTTCGGTAGAATCGGATGTAAGGCCTAAAGTGCGGACCAAGAAGCCTGCAAGCTCTGCACGCGTGATATTGTCAGCAGGTGCATACATAAAGAGGTTTCTGCCCTCTACGATGCCGAGGCTGTCAAGGCGGCTTATTTGCTGGCGTGCCCAGTTATGCGTGCCTAAATCCTCAAAGCGTGTTGCGCCTAAAGTGGAGAAGTCCACCGCTTCCGCGGGCGTAATCTTGTAAAGTACAGCTTCGCTGCCCTTTAAGGTAATGTCAAAGGTGCCGTTGCCGCTGATGGTCTGGGTTGCACCCGAGATAGGCACCGCGGTGTATGCGCCAATTTTGATGTTACCGCCAAAGCTTGTCAGCGGAACGCTGATGGTCTGGCTTTCGGGGTTTTCAATCTTTCTTTCGGGGAGCATACTTAGGACGACCATGTAAATTTCGCCGCCGTCTACCCAGGAGGAATACCAGTATTTGTCACCGATAAATTCGTTAAAGCGCGGCGTTTTATCGTAAGAATAATGGTCGTAGGCAAGCTTTAAGTCTTTTGTACCAAACTCTACCTGAGCGCCCCACATCTTACCGCCGTCCGTGGCTTCCCATGGTGCGAGGTTTTTAAGGCCTGCATTGACATCGCTGTCACAATCGGAAATCGAATAGTAGCCGATGATGGATGCACCCTTGATAAGTGCCTGATAGTTATTATTACGGATGTCATTCGGCGTCGGGAACGTTATGATACCGCTCGGTGCCTGCTTGAAGGCTTCGAGGAGCGAATAAACAGGTTTTTCGTAATTGGTTGCTTTTCTGGCAGCCTCCGTGTTTTTGCTCGCGGATCTGTCAAACGCTGAGCTATACGGGTCAATCAAAAGTACGTCAACGTATTTTGCTGCGTCGCCGTATTTTGTAATCATAGCTTCCATAACTGCAACGGGATGCTTTTTGTCAATGCTGCGAATCAGGCGATAGCTGTTTTCCATATCCTGCTCAGGCTTTTGGAGCGCAAGGAAGATTTCGTCCATAACGATATAGTCAACAACTGCGGGATGGTCTTTAATTGCCGAAACGACGCGGATTGTGCTTTCTATGTTCGTGTCGCTGCCAGCAGGCTTCATATTCGGGTATAAAACAACGTGTGCGTACATACCGCGGGCTTCCAAATCATCAAGCGCTGCTACGGCTGCTGCACCGTTTGCCCAGGAACCAATCTGCACCATGTTGATGTTGGCTTCCATACTCTTTTCAAAGTCTGCCTGATTTACATGGTATGCATAGGTGGGGTAAATAACCTCCTTGCCGTCTTTGAGGAAGATGCCGTCCTCGCCGACGCATTCGGGTCTGTCATACAGGAACAGGTTTTGTCCCTTATATTCAAACACTTCGCCGTTTTCATCATAAAGCGTACAACGCGCAACGTAAGGCGTTTCCTTCTTTGTCAGCAACGATGCGGGGTAGGGTACGGAAAACTTGCCGTCTGTCGTATAGTTGTTTTTCGATTCCCAGATACAGGTGTCGCCGTCAAAGACTTCAAAATCTACACGCGTGGACGCGAGATTCGGGAAGTAGGGCGTGTTGACGGAAACGGAAAACGCTGTATCTGTCATATCGGGGTAGAAGAAGATGCGCCCCGTGTCAAATGTCAACGCCGTCGGCGGTGTTGTCATATAAATCTGCAAATCATCAACCAAAACCTCGCGCGGGGAATCCGCAAGACGGGTATCCATTAAGCGAACCAAAACATTCATTTCCCCTGCATTCGGTCCGGGATAGACCTTCTGCACAACCTGGTGCCACTCACCGTCTGTTTTCCATTGGCCGGCTCTTACGTTTTTCTCACCCTGCGGCGAAGCGCCGGGAAGGCTTCTGTCTGCGCTGTATTCAAGCTTTACAGTCGGGCTTGCAGCCTCGCCGCCCTGCAAAATCTTATACCAGTAGGAAACCTGATATTCTGCGCCGCCAACAATATCCACCCACTGCGAGTAGAACGGGAAGCCGGAGGCTGCGCCTGCATCGGCGTACATACGAACGGCGGCGTTACCGCTTTTCGCGTCACCCGTTACGACGGAAATGTTTGGTCTGTGGCGTTCCTGCACAGTCCAGTCTTTCAAATCCTGTGTGCCTGTAAAATCTTCAAAGTCGCTGTTTAAAACGATGTTAGACTGCCCTGTAAACGGCGCGTCCAAATCATACATGCCCTTTTGAGTTGCCAGTGTGGGAGCAAGCTTGTCGCGATGGGCCGCATCCTTTGCCATTTGTTCGCGAAATTCCATGCCTATTCGGACGTCTTCCGTCGGGCTGCCGATAAGTGCAATATTATCGTAATGCACTTCGCCGCCGGCTGTGGCGCGTACCATCAGGGAGATGCTCTTTGTTCCTTCAGGAATAACAACTTCCTGGGAAACATGCACCCATTTGCCTTGCTTTAACTCTTTCGGCATCAAAATAATGGTTCCGCCGTTTTGGCAAGTCATCTGCATATAGGGGCGCGGTTCACCTTCCATAACGCGAATGTCTGCAGAAAGCGTGTAGGTGCCGCCGATAACATAAGAATAAATAGAGGTAGTTAAGTACACATTGTTCGCTTCCGTAAAGCGTGCGAAATTACCGGTATCTCCGTCTTTACCGACTGCCACCATGAACTTGCCGTCTGTTTGAACGGGATTAAAGTGAAGCGGGTTGCCCGTTCCTGCAATAACCTCAAAATCACCGTTTCGTATGAGGTTATACTTATCACCCTCAATATGTGTGATGGTAGCCTCTTGCTCTGCCGTAGGCTTTGCCGCTTCGTATGTTTCCGTCTTTGCCGCCAGCGCGGGCAAGGACGCACTCATAAGAAGCGTTACTGTCATCAAAATTGCGAAAAGTCTTTTTTTCATATTCTGTGCTTCCTTTCTCTGTGTTTATTTGTATATATAGTATACTAAAACGTTTTATATTTGTCAAGAGATATATTAAATTTCACGATAATTTTATCCGCGCTCTTCAGTTTTTCTTGAAATTCTAAGCTTTTTTTGAAATTCGCGAAGCTGCGTTTTATGTGCACAAAGGCGTTCTTTGCAGGCAGCGCACGCTAAATTCCGATTGCAGCCTTCCGAAAATCGCTCGGGGTAGCGTGCGTGCAGGACCTCCCATTCCACCAAAAGCAGAATACCGAGTCCCAAAAGGCTCCAGGTATAAAAGCTTTTTATAAATATAAGCGGCGTAAACATCATGGCATAATCCCAGTTATAGATGCGGCAGGTTGTGCAGCACTTGTTTTTCATAAACCACGTCTGGAAGGGGCAGAAGAACAAAATGCAGACCATGTCACACACGGCATAGAAAAGGCTTATTAAAAGAAGTATCCCCTTATCAATAATGCCCGAAAAATAAAGTACGCCGATGCATCCGTTTAAAAGCACCCATGCGCCCGCTGACAGAAAAACGCCCCGATTCTCCCCATTTGGCTTTCCGTTTTCAATCGGTATATAGTTTTTGGAAAACTGCTTCTGGCAGCCCATGCTTTCGATGTTTGCGGGGAAAAACCGCAAAATAATTTCGATGACAAACCATATCCAGATAATCCAAATGAATATAGGGAGATGTTCTCCCAAGGTAAAGCTTATGTGCCGCCATATGTCTTTACAGATGTAGAGTAAAAGAGCAGTTATAAAGGCTGCCGTTCGAAGCGCAAGCTTTATGTAGTGCATGAGAGATGTGGGTGATAATTTTTTCAAGATGTACCTCCAAAGTCTTTAATAGTATTAGTATATACCAGAATAAAAAGGATTGCAAGAGTGATGAAAGCAATTTCCTGCACACTTATGACAAAAAATGACTTTTTTTGCAAAAAATGTTGCCGAATTATTTTTTCTGTGATATATTAGATGTAAATATACATAAGGAGGATTTGTATGAAGAAGAAACCCATTGGGAAAATTATCGCATTTCTAATCACCGCAATCATTGTCGCGCTCGCTTCCGCTTATATTAAAACGGCCAATCCCGAAGCGCCGAGCGTGTACTACTCCACATTTGTTGCCTTATTGCCGCCGTTTGTTGCGATTGCATTGGCACTCATTACAAAAGAGGTGTATTCCTCTTTGTTTGCAGGCATTTTGCTTGGCGGCCTTTTTGCCACAAACTGGAAGCCTGTAGCCGCTTTGGATTCCATTTTAAATGAAGGCATTATCGCTTCTATATCCGACACCGCAGGTATCTTTCTGTTTTTGGTCATTTTGGGCGCGCTTGTCGCTTTGGTCAATAAAGCAGGCGGCTCTGCGGCTTTTGGCAGATGGGCGCAAAAGAATATTAAATCCCGCACAGGCGCGACGATTGCCACGTTTGTCTTAGGTGTTTTAATTTTTATTGATGACTATTTTAACTGCCTGACAGTCGGCAGCGTTATGCGTCCCGTTACGGACACGCATAAGATTTCCCGCGCAAAGCTTGCGTATCTTATTGACGCCACCGCCGCACCGATTTGTATGATTGCGCCCGTTTCCTCATGGGCGGCCGCAGTATCTGAATTTGCGGAAGGGACAGGCTATTCCGGCATTGAGCTTTTCATTCGTGCCATTCCCTATAACTTCTATTCTCTTTTGACATTCGTTTTCATCATCGCAATCACCTTGATGAAATTTGACTACGGCCCCATGAAATTGCATGAAGAAAATGCAATTTTAAAAGGTGACCTTTTCACGACAGGGAAGGAAGATGAGGAAATTTCTGAAAAAGACGTAAACCAAAAAGGCAGAGTAATTGACTTGATTTTGCCGGTTATCGTTCTTGTTGTAACCTGTATCCTCGGTCTTTTATATGTAGGTGAATTCTTCGCGGGGGCAGACTTTATCACAGCCTTTGGGAATACGGATGCGACCGTCGGCCTGCCTTGGGGCGCCTTGGTAACACTCGTTGTAACCATTATTTATCTCATTGCAAGAAGAGTGGTTTCGTTTAAAGAAGCCATGGAATGCATCCCGAAGGGCTTTGTGGCAATGGTGCCCGCGATTTTGATTTTAACGTTTGCAACCTCCCTTAAGAATATGACAGGTCTTTTGGGTGCCGACGTATTTGTTGGCGGTTTGATGGATTCTGCGGCCGAAGGTCTTGCAAACTTCCTGCCTGCAATTATCTTTTTGGTTGCTTGCATATTGGCATTCTCGACAGGTACTTCCTGGGGCACATTCGGCATTTTAATTCCCATTGTTGCAACCATCTTCCCTGCAGACAGTGTGCTTTTGATTATCGGCATGTCTGCATGCTTGGCAGGCGCGGTTTGCGGTGACCACTGCTCCCCCATTTCCGATACAACCATCATGTCCTCGGCGGGTGCACAGTGTAACCACTTAAACCATGTATCCACACAGATTCCGTATGCAGTCACGGTTGCGGCTATTTCGTTTTTGATGTATCTCCTCGCCGCATTTATCCAAAATGCATACGTGCTTTTGGCCGTGGGCGCTATTTTGGTAATCGGCGTTTTGTACGTCATTAAGACATTTTCCAAAAAGAAAGCCTGAGCGCAGGCATAAAAAATAGGGAGCTGCATGCAGCTCCCTATTTTTTTGGCGTCACATATATTGTGTGTTGCTCTTTATAAAGCACCATACCGGGCTTTGCGCCCGATGGCTTCCAGACATGCTTTGCCTTTGTATAATCAACCGGCACGCCGCTGGATGCGGCCGCACCGCTGTAGTGCGCGGCATATTCCGCTG
>JAZNLF010000129.1:0-2055 GCA_045578945.1 Clostridia bacterium
GGAGAAAGAAGAAGAGGCCGCCTTTATTCGTGACTTAAGCCCGCTTTTGCCCGATATGGAATTTATAGCTTGCGATACAGTGCTTGAAGATGCGATAAGAGATGCCGACATCATCGTTACAGGCACCAGCGCACAAGCGCCGCTTCTCAAAGCCGCATGGATTAAGGAAGGCGCATTTTACAGCCATATCGGCGGCTGGGAGGATGAATACGCCGTTGTAGAGAAGGCGGATAAAATTGTATGTGATGATTGGGAAACTGTAAAGCATCGCACCCAAACCGTCAGCCGTTGCTATAAGGAAGGGGTTATCAGCGACAGCGATATTCACGGCAATTTGGTGGATGTACTCGCAGGCAAGATAGCGGGGCGCGAAAACGATAAGGAATTTATTTATTTTAATGCGGTCGGCCTCTCTTATGTAGACGTATCCATTGCGTATGCGATGTATCAAAAGGCTTTGGAAGCGGGCGTTGGTACATGGAGCTATCTGCAGGAAAAAATGATTTTTGAAAAAGACCTTACGGGGAAGGTTAGGTTTTAAAAGGAAAATATAGCAAAACCATAGAGATGTTTATAATTTTAGTCGATATGCAGACTTTGTCTGCTCGATATTTTTGTTATCACAAAATCGATATGTTTTTTGCATTCGCTCAAAACTCGATATGCTATAAATCTCGTTGCCGCAAGGCAACATATCGAGTGCACAAGCACATATCGAGTCATTTATGACATATCGAAAATCTCGCAAGAGATTTATATCGATGAAAAAACGACTTGCCTATGCAAGTCGTTTTTTCTGGTGCCGGAAGTGGGAGTCGAACCCACACGGTATCGCTACCACCGGATTTTGAGTCCGGCACGTCTGCCAATTCCATCATTCCGGCAAATATTTATCTGTCGAATACAAATTATAGCACAAAAAAGAAAGAAAAGCAAGTGTTTTTTTAAAAAATTTCAAAAACACCTGCTTTTTTCATCTTATTCCGCGTCCCCAAAGAGTGCCGCAGCAAAATCCGTGGCGGAAAAAGGCTGCAGGTCATCAATCTCTTCACCGACGCCGATAAATTTAACAGGCAGATTGCACGTGGCGCGGATGGCAATGACGATGCCGCCCTTCGCGGTTCCGTCAAGCTTTGTCAAAATCATGCCCGTCAATGGCACGGCCTCGGCAAAAAGCTTTGCCTGCGAGAGCGCGTTCTGGCCCGTTGCCGCATCCAGCACCAGAAGACTTTCCTTGGAAGCGTCAGGCAATTCGCGCGCGATAACGCGGTACATTTTTTCCAGTTCGTCCATTAAATTCTTTTTATTGTGAAGGCGCCCTGCCGTGTCAACAATTAAAACATCTGCCGCGCGTTTTTTGGCCGCCATGCAAGCGTCAAACACCACAGAGGCGGGGTCTGCACCCTCGCTGCCCTTTATGATTTCGCAGCCTGCGCGCTCTGCCCAGACGGCGAGCTGGGAAATCGCCGCGGCGCGAAACGTATCCGCCGCTGCCAAAAGCACGCTTTTCCCCTCTTTTTTAAGCTGTGCCGCAAGCTTGCCGATGGTCGTCGTTTTGCCGACGCCGTTGACGCCAATCACAAAAATAACCGCAGGCTTGCCCGAAAGGCAAAGGGGTGCCGATTCATCCTCCAGCGTTTCAGCCAAAAGGCTTATCAAAAGTTCGCGTACCGCTGCCGCGTCCGTCGTGCGGGTTTCCTTGACCTTGGCGCGAAGCTTGTCGATTATGTCCATCGCGGTTTCCGCACCGATGTCCGCCAAGACAAGCGCGTCCAAAAGCTCCTCAAACAAATCCTCGTCCACGCGCACAAAGGCGCCGAGCACCGCGTCCACCTTTTCGGAAAAGGATTCGCGTGTTTTGGTAAGGCCTGCGCGCAGTCTTGAAAAAAAGCCTTTTTTCTCTTCCATGTTTTTATCTCCTTACTCTGTTTTTTCGTAAAATATTGTAGAAAGCGGCGGCAGGGTAAAGCGAAGGCTTTGCGCCTTGCCGTGGAAAGGGACAGGCTCTGTCCGCCGCCGTGCAAGGCGGACGCCCGTGCCGCCGTAAATCTTTTT
>JAZNLF010000130.1:0-16845 GCA_045578945.1 Clostridia bacterium
TCATCCTTTTTTCGCATATGCTGGACCGCTGCCTCGTACGTCTCTTCCGTTACAGTAATATCATCGACTTTCTCGATAATATCACCCTCTTCGATGCCTTCTATGGCGGCAGGGGAGTCGGGTACAGTTCTTACAACCTGCATTTTTCCGTCCACAAGCTGAATTTCAACACCAATCCCAACGTATACAGATTCCAATTCTTCTAAAAAGGCTTGATATTCTTCTTCTGACATGTAGACGGAGTGCGGGTCATTTAAAGCCCCCAGCATACCCTCGGCCGCCCCTTGTGAAAGGGATGCGGCATCAATTTCGCCCGCGTACTTGGTATGGACAAGCATCGAAAGCTTTTCAATGTCAGACATTGTAAAATAATGTACGAGAAAGCAGAATAAAATAGTGGAAACCGCGCTTATAAGCGCGGTTTTAAGAATACATTTTCTTTTATCGGACAATCCTTGTCATTCCTTTCAAAAAAGCGACTTATTCGACCTTTCTATTCTATGCGTCTATCAGCCGAAATATCCCATCGGGTCTGTATAAGAGCCGTTTTTCAGGACTTCAAAGTGAAGATGCGGGCCTGTTGAATTTCCTGTAGAGCCGACGAGTGCAATCTGTTGGCCGCGTGAGACGGATTGCCCCGCGGAAACCTGCAGGACGCTGCAATGGCCGTAAAGTGTTTGTATGCCGCCGCCATGGTCAATAACAATATAATTTCCGTAGCCGCTGTTCCAGCCTGCACGAAGCACCGTGCCGCTTGCTGCGGCTAAAATGGAGGCGCCGTAGCCTGCACCGATGTCAATACCCGTGTGCATTTTGTTGCGCTTTTGAATTGGATGAAAACGCATCCCAAAGGGAGAGGTAACGTTCCTTGTTGAGGGGGTAGGCCAGCAATATGCGCCGCCCGAATCCTGCGGAGGCGGTGTGCTGTTTGACTGCGAGGCAGTCATATTGCGAATCTCCTGACGGAGTGCTTCCTCTGCGGCATCTGCCTCATCGAGCATTTCCCGATATGTATTTTCATCTGACGTAAGATTCGCAATAATTGCGGACAATGCGCTTTTCGAAGCGTCTATTTCCGCTTTTTTTGTTTCTTGAATCTCACGATTTAAAACCAATGCCTGATTCGTTTCCTCTAAATTTTTCTTTTTGTTTTCAATTTCTTTTTGCGCGTCTGCCATGTTTTGCAAAACGGCGCGGTCATGCTTGGCAATTTGTGAAACCAGTTCCACGCGCTTTAATAAATCAGCAAACCCTTCCGCACCGAAAATAATGTTAAGATACGAAACGGAGCCGCGTTCATACATAATGCGAACGCGTTTTTTGAAGGTGTCTTCATATTCCTCGGCTGCTTTTACGGCCGCATCCAGTTCCTGTTTGGTTGCGGCAATTTGCGATTCGTTCGTGCTGATGTCCTCGGAAAGCGCATAGATTTCATTTTCCAGCGCAGAAATCTGCTTATCCAGCGTCTGGCGCTTTGCTTTTGCATCCTTCATTTCAGACTGCACGTTTTTAAGGCCGTTTTGTGCTTTTTCTTTTGCCTTTTGCGCATCCGCAAGCTTATCCTCGAGTGTGGACACCGTATCTGCATGCGCAGCCAAAATGGGTGCAAAGACCGTAAGTAAAAGCGCGAAAAGTGCCAAAACGGCAATTATGGTTATCCATTTTTTGTGCTTTTGCATATGTACCTCCTCAAACCTTCAGGTGCCGCCGCACCGCAATACCGCTGCCAATAGCACCCATTGCCGCACCGAAGAAAAGCAAAAGGAGCGTAAGCGGCCAGACCAGCTCGCCTGTCGTGCGCAGGTCAAAGGCGTTTAAAAAGCCTTTGATGGCACCTGCGACATACCCATAGGCCGAAAGGCAGATTACAAGCGAAATCGCAGCGCCCAAAGCGCCGACGATAATCCCTTCAATGATAAAGGGCCAGCGAATGAACCAGTCTGTCGCACCTACGTATTTCATAATGTGAATTTCACGCTCACGCGCAAAAACGGCAAGCTTAATGGAATTTGCAATAATAAAAACGGCAATCAATGCCAAAATGCACATGGCGATAATCAGGGCAACCTTAATCGCTTCCGTGGCGGAAAATACCTTATCGGTAATATCCTGTTGTTCACGGACTTCTTCAATACCTGTAATCGTGCGAAGTGCTTCGGCAATTTGCGCGGAATTTTCTAAATTTTCTACCGTGATGGTATAGGAGGCACGCATAAAACTGTCATCCTCCATGCCTTCAAGAGATACGCCTGCGTCTCGGAGCATTTTGCCCGCATTCTCAAAAGCTTGCTTTTGTGTTTCGAGCTCGGCATCCCTGACACCTGTAACACCCATAATACGGTCTTTCAGCGCGGTGGTAGCTGCATCGGAATAATCGCTTTCTATGTACGCAACCAATTTGCAATCTTCCTGCACCTGGTCTGCAATAAAGCTGAGGTTGACGCTAAAGAGCATAAATACGCCCAAAAACAAAAGACAACCTGTAACTGTAATAACAGAAGCTAAGGTCATGAGGGGGTTATAGATAATACTCTTTATGGCCTCGCCCGAAAAATAACGTAATTCTCTAAACGCCAACTGTATACACCCCTTCTTTCTCATCGCTCACAAGATGCCCCATATCCAGCGTGATGACGCGTTTATGCATATCGTTTACGAGCTTTTCTGCATGTGTAGCCATCAAAATGGTGGTGCCGCGGTTGTTAATATCCTCCAAAATGGCCATAACCTCTGCGGCTTTTTCGCGGTCTAAGTTTCCCGTAGGCTCGTCCGCGATTAAAATAGACGGATTATTGGCAAGCGCACGCGCCATGCCGACGCGCTGTTGTTCACCGCCCGAAAGCTGGGAAGGATATGCGCGTGCTTTTCGCGCAAGCCCCACCATACCCAAAACCTCGGGGATTCTGCGCCGCATCTGGCGGGTGGAAGCACCTACAATCCGCATGGCAAATGCGACGTTCTCATATACTGTTCGATTTGGCAAAAGACGAAAATCCTGAAAAACGACGCCGATATTGCGACGCAGAAACGGAATTTCCTTGTGCGAAAGGCGGCTGATGTTTTGGCCGTTTACGATTACATCCCCTTCCGTGGGCACTTCTTCGCAAAGAAGCATACGGATAATAGAGGATTTGCCTGCACCGCTATGCCCGACCAAAAAGACAAACTCGCCCTTTTCGACGTGAAAGCTTACGTCCGACAATGCCATAACCTTATTATCCTCATATATTTTTGTAACATGGTCAAAATGAATCATCTTTTGTTCCTTCCGTATTAGAGTATTACGGGATTGGATACGAGGTAGCGTTTTACCATCAAAGCGATTTTAAAAACGATGGCATGGTCGAAAATTCTCAAATCCAGTCCTGTCAGTTTCTGCACCTTATCAAGACGATACACCAGCGTGTTTCGATGCACATAAAGCTGACGCGAGGTTTCGGAAACATTTAAATCATTTTCAAAGAATTTCTGGATTGTGTAGAGCGTTTCCGAATCCAGCGAGTCAATAGAGCCTTTTTTAAAGACTTCGGCCAAAAACAGCTCGCAAAGCGTGGTGGGAAGCTGATAGATAAGGCGGCCGATGCCGAGATTTTCATAGTTTACAATGTTATGCTCCGAATCAAACACCTTGCCGACTTCAAGCGCTACGCGGGCATCTTTATAGGATTTTGCAAGGTCTTTTACGGATTCTGAAATTGAGCCGATGCCGACAACCACTTGTGCAAATGCCTCGGCATTGACGGTGTCAACAATGGTTTGCGCCAGATGTTCAATCTCTGCTTGTGTCGTGTCGGGGCAAAGTTCTTTTGCCAGTATCGTATTTCGTTCGTCAAGACTAAATACAAAATCACGATTCCGTTCGGGGAACATGCCCTGCAAAATTTCCACCAACACATGCGAGGGGGCATTGTGGTCCTTTGCACGAATGAGCATAATTACGCGCGGCACATCGTAAGTCAGATGCAGCTCTTTTACACTCACCATAAGATCACCCGGAAGAACATTATCCAAAATAATGTTACGGATGAGATTGGTTCTGTCAAATTTATCGCTGTGAAGCTGTTTCATAGAGCGAATGGTCACGCTTAAAAGCTCCGCATCACGCATGGCGGCTTCATCCTCGCCCTCTACAAACACAATAAAATCAGGCGAAGGGCCGCTGGGCACGCCGAGGACGGTAAAGCCCATAAAATGCGGAGATTCGTCGCGATGCTCCGCCGCATAAATAATTTTATCTGCATTGTGCAGTAGGTTGATATCTTCGGGATAGGAAAAAGTGAAGTAGCCGTCATCATAAAGACCGACCTTCCGATTCATGGCAACACCCATTTGGTATAACAAGCTTTGATAAAATTTATTCGCCATATTTTTCTCCTTCTTTGTAATTTATTTACACCTACTTAATATTATACAGTTTTTCTGCCAATTTGCAAGGAATTTTTACAAAATTAACAGATTTGTAATATAAAACACGCAGATAATTATGAAAGAATTTATAAAAGCGGCATAATTAAATGAGAAGGACAATATAATAAAGAGTATAAAATGTTTTTAAAAGCACGGAAGAGAGGAGCTGAAAAAGTGCATAAAAAATGTCTTGCAATGATTTTGGCGGGCGGGCAGGGCAGCCGCCTCGGCATTTTGACAAAGCATATTGCAAAGCCTGCCGTCCCATACGGCGGAAAATATCGGATTATTGATTTTGTGCTCAGTAACTGTGCACATTCGGGGATAGATACCGTGGGCGTACTCACGCAGTATCAGCCGCTTGACTTAAATACCTATATCGGCAGCGGACAACCTTGGGATTTAAACAGAAATCGCGGTGGTGTTTTCATATTGCCGCCGTACCTTGGCACAGGCGTAGGTAAAAAGTATAAGGGGACGGCGAACGCCATTTATCAAAATATAGGGTTTGTGGAGCGTTTCAACCCGAGTCAGGTTCTCGTTTTGTCGGGCGACCATATTTACAAAATGCATTATGGCAAAATGCTCCAAATGCACAGAGAAAAAGGTGCAGCAGCGACCGTGGCTGTGATTCGCGTGCCGATAAACGAGGCATCACGCTTTGGCGTCTTGGAAACGGATGCGGACGGGCGTATTGCCGCATTTTCGGAAAAACCCCCAGAACCGAAGAGTGATTTGGTGTCCATGGGCGTCTATGTGTTTGATTGGAAAATTTTAAAAAAATATCTTCTTTTAGACGAGAACAATAAGGCATCCAAAAACGATTTTGGGAAAAACGTCATCCCCGCCATGCTCGCGGCAGGCGAAAAAATGTATGCGTATCAGTTTGACGGCTACTGGAAGGACGTTGGTACCACGGCAAGCCTTTGGGAAGCGAATATGGATTTAATCTCCACGCCGCCGCGCTTTGACCTCAATGACCCTGACTGGACCATCCTAAGCCGCGGCGAGGCAATGCCGCCGCATTTTACGGCAGATTCGGCATTTGTTTCCGACAGTATTGTGACAGAAGGGTGTAAGCTCTATGGCCGCGTGGACAGCAGTGTACTATTTCAAGGGGTGCAGGTTATGGAGGGCGCGCGCATCTCGGGCAGTATTGTTTTCCCCGGTGCGCGGATTGAAGAAGGCGCCGTGGTGGAAAATGCGATTATCGGCACAGGGAGTGTTATCGGGCGAGACGCGCGGGTGGGCGGCATGTGTCATGGGAATGCTGTCGGGGAGTGTGACATTACCGTCATAGGGGACGGCCTTATGGTAGACCGCGGTATATGCGTCCCGATCGGCGCTATGGTGGAGGAAAATATGCAGAAAACACCGACAGTGGAGCTGCCGCTTCGGTCAACCGTCGGCGCGTATTAAAAGCGGCAGAAAGCGAGGGAGGTATAGTATGCGGGATACAATGGGTATTATTTTCACGGAGTCGGATGATGTGACGCTTCGGGAGCTGACGGAGCTGCGTTCTACAGCGGCACTCCCGATTGCGGGACGCTACCGACTGATAGATTTTGTGCTTTCAGGCATGGTCAATTCTGGCATTATCAATGTCGGCGTAGCCACAAAATATAAATATTCGTCTCTCATGGACCATCTCGGGGCAGGCAGTGCATATGACCTCATGCGTGAAAATTACGGTCTTTTTGTACTGCCGCCGTATGCAAGCCATAAGGGCGGCGGCACGATGGCGGGAGAAATTGATATTTTAATGGGCATTATGCCGTATTTGCGCCGAAGCCGACAAAAATATGTCGTGCTTTGTGAGGGCAATATGGTGTGCAATCTTACATTTTACGCGGCAATGGAACAACATAAAAAAACAGGGGCAGATGTCACAATTTTATATCGTGAAGAAACGCCCGAAAAAGCGTCACGTTTTTTAGTGATGGAGATGGCGGAGGACGGACGCGTCACAGGCCTTGAATACAAACCGCGGCGCCCGAAGGGACAAAACGTCGGCATGCACATGTATATTATGGAAAAGGAGCTTTTGATTCGGATTTGTGAGGGATGTGCGGCGCGCGGCGAGCACAGCTTTATTATGGACGCGCTCATAAAAAACGCAGAGGAGCTTCGCCTGTTTGGGTGGAAATATGACGGCTACGTCGGGTGCGTGGATTCTGTACAAAGTTATTTTGCCTGCAACATGGATGTTTTAAAAGGGGAGGTGCGTGACGCGCTCTTCGGGCAGCGGGAGCTTATATTTACGAAGGTAAAAAACCGCGTTCCCACAAGGTACGGAAATGCGGCACGTGTTTCGGATTCTCTGGTGGCGGATGGCTGCGTCATTGAAGGCGTGGCGGAAAACTGCGTTTTATTTCGCGGTGTAAAGGTCGGAAAAAACACGCATTTGAAAAACTGCGTTGTAATGGAAAAAACGCATATTGATATCGGATGCGAGGCGGAAAATGTAATTTTTGATAAGGAGTGCCTGATGCGCGAAGGAAAACGCCTTATCGGACAGGCAGACTATCCCGTGATTATCAGAAAGGGGACGGTAATTTGAAAAAGACGATACTCACTTTGGTTTTATTTTCCGTACTGCTTTCGGGATGCGGCAAAGAGCCGACGGAGAGCACCCCTGCAGCGTCTGTGACGGGCTGGGGCTTTCGGCGCATGGAGGGCGCACGCCCCGAGTTTACAGCGGCACAGATAAAAGAAATGGAAACAAACGAATGTATTTATATGGGGAAAGACGATAAAAGTCTGTACCTTACCTTTGATGAAGGGTATGAAAACGGCTATACTGCCTCCATTTTAGATACGTTAAAAGAAAAAAATGTGCCTGCTGCGTTTTTTATCACAACGCCGTATCTTGAAAAGGAAACGGAATTGGTACGCCGCATGGTAGAGGAGGGGCATGTTGTGGGAAATCACACTGCAAGACATCCGTCGTTGCCGACACTTTCGGAGGACAGCGCTGTCCGCGCGGAGCTTACAGACCTTGCAGATGCATTTTATGAGAAGTTTGGACAGAAAATGACATTTTTCCGCCCGCCGAAGGGGGAATACAATGCGCGCACATTAAAAATTGTAAAGGATATGGGCTACACCAACGTATTTTGGAGCTTTGCCTACATGGATTGGGATGTAGAGGCGCAAAAGGGTGCGGATTACGCATATGAAAAGGTTACGGAAGGCCTGCATGGCGGTGCGGTGCTTTTATTGCACGCGGTGAGTGCCGATAATGCGGCAGCCCTCGGGCGCATCATTGACACAGCGCGCCAGGCGGGGTATACCTTCAAAAGCTTACACGAGTATCAAAGCATGTAATGCGTGTAAAAATTGAAAATGTAAACATATTTAAAAATAACGCTTCATTTGGTCGTGGGCGTTATTTTTTATGTT
Organism: Clostridia bacterium; assembly: GCA_045578945.1. Classification (GTDB taxonomy): domain Bacteria; phylum Bacillota; class Clostridia; order UMGS1883; family UMGS1540; genus JAQXGO01. The sequence continues at coordinate 7,810 of JAZNLF010000130.1, forward strand.
TATGATCAGAACAATGCTCCCCCCATGTAGGGCAGGGGCTCGCTCCTGCCGAAAAAATGCGGAAGGGTACCCGCGCCCTTCCCTACTACCGAAGGCAAATAGTCTACGCTATTTTAAAGCGTAGAGAGCGCATAAAAATAGATGCAGAATAAGCAAAATCGCACCCCGAAGCTGTACGAATGTACCGCGAGGGTGCGTTTTGCTTATAACAAAAAACAAACTTCTATAGATTTTCATAACACAATATACCAAGCAAGCAAACTGTAAATTACATCATAACTTTACATGAATTTGTTTTTTGTGGTCTGCGCTATTTTTAAAGCTCTCCCCTATTGAAGTTCGAACATGCCCGTATAAAGCTGATAATATTTCCCCTTTTGCGCCAGAAGTTCCTCATGATTCCCACGCTCTATAATTTCCCCGTTTTCCAAAACCATAATGGCATCTGCATTTCGCACAGTGGAAAGGCGGTGGGCAATTACAAACACGGTTCTGCCCTCCATCAGCTTATCCATACCTTTTTCAATGAGCTTTTCCGTGCGGGTATCAATGGAACTGGTTGCCTCGTCCAAAATCAAAACAGGCGGGTCTGCCACCGCGGCACGCGCGATGGACAAAAGCTGCCGCTGCCCTTGACTTAAATTGCCGCCATTGGCAGTAAGATGCGTTTCATAGCCGTTTTCAAGATGTGTAATGAATGTGTGCGCGTTCGCAATTTTTGCAGCGTTTATGACCTCTTCATCCGTCGCATCAAGCTTGCCGTAGCGAATATTATCCGCTACCGTACCCGTAAATAGGTGCGTATCCTGCAAAACCATGGACATCGAACGCCGTAAATCCTCTTTGCGGATTCTTTTTATGGGAATCCCGTCATAGGTGATTTCGCCGTCTTCAACATCATAAAAGCGGTTTATGAGGTTTGTAATGGTCGTTTTGCCTGCGCCCGTCGAGCCGACAAAGGCAATTTTCTGCCCCGGCTTTGCGTAGAGGGAAACGTTATGGAGTACAGTTTTCTCAGGCACATAGCCAAAGGTAATATCGTGGAAACGAACGTCGCCGCGTACGGGCACATAAGAAGGCTCGCCGCCCGGGACGTGCCACATCCACACGCCGTCTTTTTGGATAAGCGTTACATCGCCATCGTCCGCCTCTATGGGTTCATCAATGATTTCAAAAATGCGTTCCGCACCCGAAAGTGCGCTTAAGATGGAATTAAAAAGCTGGGAAATCTGCGTGATGGGCTGGGAGAAGGAACGCGTGTATTGCAGAAAGGATGCAATCGTACCAAGGCCGTCCACAAGGCCGTAAAGCGCTAAAAGCGCGCCGACAACTGCCGTTAGGGCGTAATGGAGATAGGAAAGATTGCCCATAATCGGCATCAAAATATTGGCGAAGGTGTGCGCGTTTGCGGCCGCGGTGCAAAGCTCCTCGTTTAAAGCATCAAAATCGCGGCAGACTACATCCTCATGCCCGAATACCTTAATAACCTTTTGCCCTTCCACCATTTCCTCGACAAAGCCGTTGACCTGCCCGACGGCTTTTTGCTGTGCACGGAAATACCCTGCGCTCTTGCCGCCTACAATTTTGACCGCAAAAAGCATGATAAAGAGCATCCCGATAACAAGCGCCGTTAAATACGGACTAAGTATCAGCATCATCGTAAATACGCCGATGACAGTAAGTGAGCTCGAAAATATATGGGGAATGGCCTGGCTCAGCATCTCGCGAAGCGTATCAATATCGTTTGAGTAGCGACTCATCAGCTCCCCGTGTGTGTGCGTGTCAAAAAAACGAAGGGGAAGCCTTTGCATATGTGTAAATAAATCTTTTCGAATGGTTGCCAGCGTACCTGTGGATATTTTCACCATGCGGCGTGTGTAGAAAATACTGCAGAAAACACCTGCCAGATATACGCCCACCAAAAGCGCAAGCATACGAATAAGACCTGAAAAATCGGGATTTTCGGCGCCGATAAGCGGTACGATGTAATCGTTTATAATCGGTTTTAAAAGATACGTGCCGAAAACGCCTGCACCCGCGCTGATTACAATTGCAATCGCAACGAAGGGGAGCTGCCATTTGTACGCGCCGAGATAGGATAAAATGCGCCCTAACGTCTTTTTGGTATTTTTGGGTTTTCGATAATACATACCACGTTTCATTCGGCATCCTCCTTTCCTTCCTGCTGGGATTCATATACTTCGCGGTAAATTTCGTTCGTTTCCAAAAGGGAAGCATGCGTGCCGATGCCGTTTATCTTCCCGTCATCCAATACAATGATGGTATCGGCATCCTGCACGGAGGAGATGCGCTGCGCGATAATAATGGTTGTAAGAGATGCGTGGTACTTTCGAAGTGCGGCGCGGATTTTCTTGTCCGTTGCCGTATCCACGGCACTCGTACTGTCATCCAAAATCAAAATTTTCGGTTTTTTCAAAAGCGCACGTGCGATGCAAAGTCTTTGCTTTTGTCCGCCCGAGAGGTTTACGCCGCCCTGGCCGAGCACAGTATCATAGCCGTCGGGGAAGGACTCGATAAAGTCATGCGCCGAGGCGCTTTTTGCCGCTTCTTCAATTTCCGCATCCGTCGCTTCCGTGTCACCCCAGCGCAGATTTTCGCGAATGGTGCCCGAGAAGAGCACATTTTTCTGCAAAACCATGGAAACTGCCGCGCGAAGGCTTTTAATATCGTAATCCCGCACATCCTCGCCGCCGACGCGCACCGTACCCGAGAGCACATCATAAAGACGGGGAATGAGCTGTACGAGTGTAGTTTTGGAAGAACCCGTGCCGCCGATAATGCCTACTGTTTCGCCTGATTTTATGGACAAATTTGTATTTTCCAAAACAAGGTTTTCTTCTGTTTTGTAGTAGCTGAAGGATACGTTTTCAAATTCGATACTGCCATCTTGTACATCCGTAAGCGTGCCGTCTGTGCGGATATCGGGTACCTCATCCAAAACGGCAACAATGCGTGCGATGGACGCCCTTGACATAATAATGGTAACAAACACCATGGAAATCATCATAAGGGACATCAAAATTTGCGATACATAGCTGATGGTGCCCATCAAATCGCCCGTGCCCATACTGCCGCCGATAATGTATTTGCCGCCGAGCCATAAAATGGCGGCAATCGTCATATACATGGTAAGCTGCATCATCGGCATGTTCCAGACGATGATGTTTTCCGCACGCATCTGTGCTTGGCGCACGCGGTCTGCGGCGGCAGCAAAGCGCTCGGATTCATAGTCACCGCGTACAAAGGATTTCACAACGCGGATGGCGGATAGATTTTCCTGCACATCGCTGTTCATTTTATCGTATTTTGTGAGCATTTTCCGAAACATGGGGAAGGCGGAAAGCGAAACCGTAATTAAAATGGCCGCCAAAAAGGGGAGTGCAATTAAAAAGATGGAGGCGAGATTACGATTGATTCGAAACGCCATTATGGTCGCGGAAATAAGCATCACGGGCGAGCGGACAAAGTTACGCACAATCATCATAAAGGCGTGCTGAACACTTGTGATGTCAGTCGTCACGCGCGTGACCAAAGATGCGGTGCTGAATTTATCAATATTGGCAAAGGAAAATCTTTGCATAGCTTCAAACACCTTTTTACGAACGCCCTTGGCAAAGCCTGCTGCCGCCACCGCTGCCATTCTGGCTGCCGCGGCACCTGCCAAAAGAGAAAAAAGCGCGAATAAAACCATTAAAGCACCCATTTTAATGATGTACGAAATGTCACCGCCTGCAAGGCCGACATCAATGATTTTTGCCATATAAAAAGGAATGAAAACCTCCAAAATCGTTTCGATTGAAACAAATAAAGGACTTAAAAATGCGTAAATTTTATATTTGCCGATGCACGGCAAAAGCTTCCGAATCAAGCCAAATCCCCCTTTTTAAAGCCGAAAATACTTTCTATTATTATATAAAAATACACATTTTTTGTCAAGCACATGGCAAAGAATTTACAATTCCTTCATATTATCTATAGACATTTTTTTGTTTATCATGTATAATATTTTTATATTATACAAAGGATGGTTCTTATGCAAAACGAAATCTACAGCTATCACACCTTCTATTTTCCGTTTTCGTGGGATTGTGCCAAACGGGATATGCATGCATATGCAGCTTCTTTATATGCGAGAGAATGGCAAAATCAAGATGTGCGCGATGATGCCTTTCAAACAGGGGAAAATGTGGATGCGGCGCTGTATCAGGCAATGCAGTATTTTACAAAGCCTGCGCAAAATGCGATTTTCGGTCTTGGGAAGGGGATTGTAGAAAACTACACGTTATGCCCTGAAAAAATCCATGATACGGCCTTCTATCACATCGAAAAAAACGGCGCGGTATATGACCTTCCGCTCCATGCGATACGCCTTAAAATTTTTAATACGGGCATCGGCATTTTGATGTTTGAGGCGGAAAACCGCGATTATCCGTCCATAGAGGCGGTCAAAAACATAAACGCCTTTGGGCGGCGCACCTTCGCGCCGTATTTATCCGATGATTATTTGCTTTGCGCAGATGTTTTGGGGATTCGGTATACAAAAACGCATACGGACTATGAAAACTTAAAAGAAGTTTTTTCTATAAAAAACGGCAGACCGAAGGGGACGATGGTGCCGCAATTTATTATAAACCTTCTCGGCAAGGAAATTTGCCCCGCGGTGGATGACAGAATGTTTGTGGCCGTAGCTTTAAATGATGCCGCTTATTTTGATAAAATTGCAGGCTTTTCTGCCGATGCGGCCGCATCAGCGGACTTATATGAACTGATTTATATGGATACGCCCGGCGGGTGCAGATGCCCGACAGAGAGCATGCGCCGCCGCATTCTTGAAAAAAGTGTGTATACGCGCTGGATGGCGTGCGGAACGCTCCATGCGGCATCCCACGATTCGTTCGTTTGCATTACGGGTGCGCGGGATGAAGCGCGCGAGAATGTGCAGTATAGCGTAATACAGCCGTTTTTAATTCAGTATACGGAGATGGTGGCCATTGTCTTGGCGCAGCGCGCGTCCATTATAGCCTTTGATGCTATGGCGGCGGAATTGTCCGCAGGCTTTGAGAAACGAGGACGGAATTTAAAGCGTAAAAAGCTTTTGCAGTTATTGAGTTTGCAGGAAAAATATATTGCCTTTCAAAATCAGCTTATGAATGTCGAAATCACATGCCAGGACCAGGGCATAGAACTTTATGAAGCGCTCCAAAACGCTCTTTATATTGAAAAAAACAACAACCATTTAAGTGGCGAAATTGAAAGACTTTATGAGGCGGCAAACGTAAATCAGGCGTATACCTTTAATATGCTTGCGCTTTGGATTGCTGTTTTGGCCATTCTTGTGCCGATTTTGACGGAATATTTAATAGAAAAATAATGAGCTGCCCCGATTTATGCATATGACATAAATCGGGGCAGTTTAGTCTTTTACATGTTATTCTTCTGTGTCGATTTTTCCGTGCTTTTCTTCAAACAATGCAATTCTTTTTTTAATCATTTGTTCAAGCTCTTTATTTTTTGTTCGTCCTTCATATTCTGCAATAAAACCAAGCTTATGCAAAAGCGTTTTATTGATTCTTAAAGTATATCTTGCGAGATTTGTATCCATTTTGACGCCCCCATTTATACATCTTGACATTATTATAACGTCATAGTATAATAAATATAGAAAATGACGCTAAATTGACGCAATCTTTTTCAAAAAGAGAGGATGTAGAAGAAATTGAATCTGTTAAAAAAAGTTATTATTTGGATTAAAATAAGGTACTATATCATTGCAGGGGGCATAACAAGAAGAAAATTCATTGTGGATAGAACAGGAATAAGGTTAGTGCCTGGAAACAATGGTCAAGATTGCCCTGGGAACGGAAAGCATCGAAATAGGAAGGGGAGAAGCATTGAATGTTGTTGTGATGAATGCGATTATTTGATGTGTTGTTTTGATAATTCTTCTGTACAAAGGTGCAATTTTTGTGCAGAAGTAAATTGCCTGCGAAAAAAGGTGAAAAAGTCTAAACGGCAGAAATCGCTGTAGTTATAGCTTGTTTTTCATATAAAAAGCCCTGCTAAATAAAGTCAAGAGGAATTTTTAGACTTTACTTAGCAGGGCTTTTAGATAAGGCTTTTTTTGAATGCTTTTTTATCCCCTTATTGCTTTACAATCAAAAACTTGTCATTTTGATAATCTACCACAATGGTATCGCCTTCGCCGATTTTGCCGTCGAGCATTTCTTCTGCCAAAAGGTCCTCCAATTTGGACTGAATAGCGCGGCGAAGCGGTCTTGCACCATACACAGGGTCATAGCCTTCTTTGGCGAGTGCGGAAATTGCCTCGTCGGTGATGGTTGCGGTGATGTTATTTTGCAAAAGACGCTTTTTGAGTGTTTCGAGCATAAGCCCCGCAATTTCGCGGATTTCCGTTTCCAAAAGCGGATGGAAAACAATAATTTCGTCGATACGATTTAAAAACTCGGGGCGGAAGGCGCGCTTTAATTCGCCCATAACATTATTTTTAATATCTTCATATGTTTCCTGCGCCTTTTCCTCGCTGTTGCCGAAGCCGAGGCGTTTTTGCTCTGTAATCTGCCGTGCGCCGACGTTTGAAGTCATGATAATAATGGTGTTTCTAAAATCGACGCGCCGCCCTTGTGCGTCCGTTAAAATGCCGTCCTCCAAAATCTGCAAAAGGATATTAAATACATCGGGGTGTGCCTTTTCAATTTCATCAAACAAGACCACGGAATAGGGCTTGCGGCGCACCTTTTCGGTAAGCTGGCCGCCCTCGTCAAAGCCGACGTAGCCGGGAGGGGAGCCGACCATGCGGGAAACGGTGTGCTTTTCCATATATTCGGACATATCTACGCGGATAATCGCGTCCTCATCGCCGAAAATTGCCTCTGCAATCGCCTTGGAAAGCTCCGTTTTTCCAACGCCCGTAGGCCCTAAGAAGATAAATGAGCCGATGGGGCGTTTCGGGTCCTTAAGGCCGACTCTGCCGCGCCGAATGGCACGTGCCGCCGCGCTGACCGCTTCCTTTTGCCCGATAACACGGCGATGCAAAACTGCCTCCATGTTACGCAGTCTTTCGCTTTCCTCTTCTGCAAGACGTTTTACGGGAATCCCTGTCCAGTCCGCCACAATCGCGGCAATTTCTTCCGCGCCGACCTCGTCGGTACGAATGGCATTTTCCTGATTCCACGCATCGCGCTTTTCCTTTAAACTTGTTTCCAGTTCCTTTTCTTTATCGCGCAGGGAAGCCGCTTTTTCAAAATCCTGCTTTGTAATGGCGTCCTCCTTCTCTGCCTTCGTCTTTGCAATCTCGTTTTCAAGGTCTTTTAAGGAATCGGGTGCCGTCAATGTGGAGAGGCGTGCTCGTGAGGACGCTTCGTCCATAAGGTCAATCGCCTTGTCGGGTAAAAATCTGTCTGTGATGTAACGGGCGGAAAGCTTTGCCGCCGCCTCCAGCGCCGCATCCGTAATTTTTACGCCGTGATGCGCCTCGTATTTGTCGCGAATGCCCGACAAAATGGCAATCGTTTCCTCAATGGTCGGCTCGCCGACCACAACAGGTTGAAAACGACGTTCCAAGGCGGCATCCTTCTCAACATATTTGCGGTACTCATTGAGTGTGGTAGCGCCAATAACCTGCATTTCGCCGCGCGCCAAGGACGGCTTTAAAATGTTGGAGGCATCAATTGCGCCCTCTGCCGCGCCTGCACCGATAAGCGTGTGCATCTCGTCAATAAAGAGAATGACATTCCCAGCGTTTGTGATTTCCTCCATCGCTTTTTTGAGGCGATCCTCAAATTCGCCGCGGTATTTTGCGCCTGCAATCATGGAAGATAAATCCAAGGTGAAAACGCGTTTACCTTTTAAAATTTCAGGGATATTTCCAGCCACGATGCGCTGGGCAAGGCCTTCTGCCACGGCCGTTTTGCCGACGCCCGGCTCGCCGATTAAGCACGGATTATTTTTTGTGCGGCGCGAAAGAATCTGCACTACGCGCTCGATTTCTTTGTCACGCCCGATGACGGGGTCAAACTTTCCGTCACGCGCAAGCGCGGTCAAATCGCGGCCGAACTGGTCAAGCGTCGGTGTTTTGCCGTCGCTTTTTTGCGCGGGGGCGGAATCATTTCCTTTTACAGAGCTTGTGCCGCCTTGTACTAAGGCGTTATATAACGCCTGCGGTTGCGCGCCCAAATCGACTAAAATATTAAGCGCAACATTGCGGCCTTCCCGCAATATAGCCATTAAAATATGTTCTGTCCCGATGAAACGGCTTCCCATGCGTGAAGCCTCGGAAAAGCTAAGCTCCAATATTTTTTTGCTGCGCGGCGTAAAGCCTAAAAACTGTACATCCTGCCCGGGGTATATGTCGATAATTTCCCCGAGACGTGCTGCAGCGCTTTCCTCTGTGATGCCTGCCTCGCGAAGGACATCGGCTGCAACGCCGCTGCCTTCACGTATAAGACCTAAAAGCATGTGCTCACTGCCTAAATAATTGTGGCCGAGTTCGCCCGCTATCCCTTGCGCCGCCTCGAGTGCTGCCTTCGCTTTCGGGGTAAAGCGTTCATTAAAATCCATCATTTATATCATCTCCTTTAAGGTTTCTCTTACAATTTTCGCACGCTTTATATCGCGCGCCTCCGCTGAGAGGGAGGCCGTGCCCGTAATGTTTGCGGGCATGGTAATGACCATAAGCTTTGATAAAAGTGCGAAGGATACCTTTTCTATTATACCCAAATATATACCAAAACGAACATCGCTGATATAATTTATCAGCTCGCGTCCTGTCAGCATATATGCATTTTGCATCGTGCCCCACGCGCGCATGATGCGGTCAGTAAGCTTTGGCGGCACCTCAGCGGCAATTTTTTTCCGAAGCGATGTTTCCACTTCCATAACAGAGGCTAAAACCTTGCTGAAGCGTTCGATGAAATCCTCCTCCGAAAGACCGAGTGTGGTCTGGTTTGAAATCTGGTAGAAATTGCCTTGTGCATCGCTGCCCTCACCGAAAAGACC
>JAZNLF010000131.1:0-1677 GCA_045578945.1 Clostridia bacterium
GCCGCTTCTTTTGGGTGGCGGCGCAGGTGTGCCGCCGATGTATAAGCTTTGCAAGGAACTTTTAAAAGCAGGGAAAACACCGAGCGTGATATTAGGCTTTAACAAAAAGGAAGATGTGTTTTACGAGGCGGAATTTCAAAATCTCGGCGTAAAAACTATGATTACAACGGCGGACGGAAGCTACGGCCAAAAAGGCTTTGTGACGGATGCGATGGTCGGGACGGAATATGACTACTTTTTCACCTGCGGACCCGAGCCGATGCTTCGCGCCGTGTACGATAAGAGTACGACGGATGGTCAGCTGAGCTTTGAGGAGCGCATGGGCTGCGGCTTTGGGGCCTGTATGGGTTGCAGCTGCAAAACAAAGTATGGCAATAAACGCATTTGCAAGGATGGCCCCGTGCTCCGAAAGGAGGAAGTTATATGGTAAATACAAAGGTCACTTTAAGCGGTGTCACTTTAGATAATCCCATCATTCCCGCCAGCGGTACCTTTGGCTACGGCTATGAATTTGCAGAGCTTTATGATATTAACAAGCTGGGAAGCTTTTCCTTCAAAGGCACAACGAGGGAGCCGCGCTTTGGCAATCCGACGCCGCGGATTGCGGAATGTACAGGGGGGATGCTAAACAGCGTCGGGCTGCAAAATCCGGGCGTGGATGCAGTTATCAAAGAGGAACTGCCGCGCCTTCGGAAATGTTTTCATAAACCTGTGGTCGCAAATGTATGCGGCTTTTCGATAGAGGAATATGCCGAAGTGTCGGAAAAACTTGACAAAGAAGAAAATGTAGGCATTTTAGAGGTAAACATCAGTTGCCCGAATGTCCATAACGGCGGCATGAGCTTTGGGACAGACCCTTCCATGGCGGCGGCGGTCACGCGCGCTGTCAAAGCGGTCACGAAAAAGCCCGTTTACATGAAGCTTAGCCCAAATGCTGCAGACATTGCGGAAATTGCAAAAGCATGCGAAGCTGCAGGCGCGGACGGCATCAGCCTTATCAACACGCTTTTGGGCATGCGCATAGATAAAAAAACAAGGAAACCGATTTTGGCGAATACGATGGGCGGCTTTTCGGGCAGCGCCATTTTCCCCGTGGCCCTTCGTATGGTTTATCAGGTTTACAAGGCCGTAAAAGTGCCGATTATCGGCATGGGCGGCATTGCCTCGGCCGCGGATGTCATTGAAATGATGCTCGCGGGGGCGACGGCGGTTGAAGTCGGCGCTGCAAACTTAGTAAATCCGTTCGCCTCGCTCGAAATTGTTGAGAATTTGCCGAAGGAAATGGAACGATATAACATAGAGTCACTGGAAAGTATTATAGGAGGTGCACATCATGGGTAAGGATGTCATTATCGCTTGCGATTTTGCAGGCAAAGCGGAAGCATTAGCGTTTTTGGATAAGTTCGAGGCGGAAAAGCCATATGTAAAAATCGGCATGGAGCTTTTCTATGCGGCAGGTCCCGAAATTGTCCGCGAGATAAAGGCGCGCGGCCATAAAATTTTTTTGGATTTAAAACTGCATGACATACCGAATACAGTCAAAAAATCCATGCATGTTTTATCCCTTTTGGATGTAGATATGTGTAATTTACATGCCGCAGGCACAAAGACCATGATGGAGGCGGCGCTGGAAGGCTTGACGCGTCCTGACGGTACAAGACCGCTTTTGATTGCCGT
>JAZNLF010000132.1:0-1600 GCA_045578945.1 Clostridia bacterium
AATTAGGTAGACCTACCGATGCACGTATGGCTATGTTGCGCGGTATGGTAACAGCGTTTTTGGAAAATGGTAAGATGATGACAACCGAAACACGTGCGAAAGAAATTCGCCCGTTGGTTGAAAAAATGATTACCTTAGGCAAAGATAATACGCTGCATGCCAAAAGACAAGCTATGCGTTTTATTACAAAGAAGGATGTAACCTATAAACTGTTTACAGAGATTGCACCGAAGTATGCAGACAGAAACGGTGGTTACACAAGAATTATTAAAGCCGGTGTAAGACGCGGTGACGCGGCTCCCATGGCAATCATTGAACTCGTGTAATAAGATAAAAACAGTCCCTTAAATTTTTAGGGGCTGTTTTTCTTATATTCAAAAAAATGAGCTGTAGAAGTGTTTGTATACGCATTTTCTACAGCTCATTTACTTTTATTTATCTGTTATCGCAGCGGTTTTGACGGCATCCGTCCATGTAACATCACAACCAAAAGCCGCCGAAATGGCACGGAGGGGAACATAGGTTCTGTCTTCCCGAAGCTCAGGCGCCGCCTCAAGCGAAATCGGTGTGTTGTTTTTGTAAAGCGTAGCATCTCCAATGGTTAGCTTTAACGTGATTTCGTCCCGCGTTGCGGTGACAGTTTTTGTTTCCTGGTCCCACAAAACTGTAGCGCCCAAAGCTTGGAAAATTGGACGAAAGGGGACAAGCGTGCGACTTTCTCGTATAATGGGCAAAGCATCAAATTCTATCGCCTCACCATTTAAAAGCACGGTTATAAGCGGCATACGGCTAATATATTGACGATTGGCAAAGTCTGCCGCATACGAATCCTGATTTGCAAAGATGGTGAGTGTTTTCGGCCTTTCAATATAGCTGCGCCGCATATAGCGCGAATAGTGCCCGTCGTAAAATTCATATTGATTTATAAAGGTAAGGGTGTCAGGCAAAATCACCGTTTCAAGGGCGGGGCAGAAGGTGAAAATACCAAGACTCGATTCGTTCCCAAGTGCAGTAATACCGCTTCCAACCTTTACGTGGCGGAGCATATCGCAGCCGTGAAATGCTTCAATTCCAAGCGTCGTTACGCTATCGGGTATGATAATCGTCTGTAGCGACAGACAGTTTGAAAACGCACTTCTTGCAATGCTTGTAAGCGTTTCGGGCAGCGTGACAAGGGAGAGTGCGTCGCAATTTGAAAAAGCACCTTCCCCGATTTCTTCGATATGAGAAGGCAAGGAAATCGCTGCAAGCCCTGTGTTTTGTGCAAAATATTTTGGTATTTTCGTCATGGACGAGGGCAGGACAGGTAACGCGTTCAGCGCTTTGCAGCCCATAAAACAACTTTCGCCGACAGAAGATGCATTTTCAAAGCCGATAACCTCGCGTAGCTTTTCACAGTTCCAAAAAACATCATTCTCTATACACACATTCTTACCCGTTAGTGTTACGGATTCAAGTGCATCACAATATGAAAATGCACCCTGTCGGATGACAGAAAGTGTTTGCGGCAAAATGACAAAGCGAAGCGTATCGTTATTTTGCATGGCATATTCGTTGATTGCATAAACGGGATAGCCGCACAAAGTAGCGGGGAACTCGA
>JAZNLF010000133.1:0-2189 GCA_045578945.1 Clostridia bacterium
TCTCGCAGATTTCACGCTCGATTCTTGCAAGGTCTGCGCCTTCCTCTGCAACAACAAAACATTCGCGTGTATGCTTTTCGCGCGTGGTGAGCGTCGGATTTTCGCCGCTGCGCACGCGATTTAAAGCGTTTTCTACGGGAACAGTGTACTGTCTTGCGTCCAAAACGCCGTCGATGCGGCGAATCGCGTCAGAATGGCCCTGACTTACGCCCTTGCCCCAAAAAGTATAATCACATCCGTCGGGCAAAATGGCATTTGCGTAAAGACGATTTAAAGAGAACAGACCGGGGTCCCACCCCGTGGAAATAATACCGATGTGACCGCCTTTTTTAGCAGCATTGTCTACATTTTCAAAATGTACGGGAATCTTGGCATGCGTGTCAAAACTGTCAATAACATTAAAATGCTCTGCCAAAGCGGGCGTTTGTGCGGGCAGGTCTGTTGCGCTGCCGCCGCAAAGAATCATAACATCAATTTCATTTTTTTTGTCTAAAACTGCATCCGCACTGTATACAGGTGCATCTACCTGCAATGCGGCAGGGTCACGTCTTGTAAAGATGCCAACAAGCTCCATATCAGGATTTTGGCGGAGCGCAGACAAAACGCCGCGGCCAAGATTGCCGAAGCCGTAAATTCCAACTTTAATCATTTTTTATCAACCTTTCTGTTCGTTTTGCAAAGCGAAGATATTTTCTAAGGCGCAGACTTTTATTTACTATAAGAAAGAACGACCTTTTGCATAATATCCATCGCTTCATCTAATAAATCCTCCGTATGTGTAGCCATGAGGCTTGCGCGGAGAAGACATTCCGTCGGCGCGGTTGCGGGCGGCAGAACCGGATTTACAAACACACCGGCATCATAAAGAAGCTTGTTGATTGCAAGTGTGGATTCTGCATCGTATGTATAAATCGGTACAATCGGTGTCGCCGCCTCTTTGATTTTGAGGCCTCGCTCTATAAGACCGCGGCGAAGATATGCGCCAAGGTCGGAAAGACGCTGTACGCGCTCGGGTTCCCTTTTGATTACATTTAAAGCTGCCATGGCGGTCGCGCACATTGCAGGGGGGATGGATGCGCTGAAGATAAACGGGCGGGATGTGTGGCGCGTGTAGTCAATCACGCGCTCGCTTGCAACCATGTAGCCGCCGAGGCTTGCCAGCGATTTTGAGAATGTACCCATAATTACATCTACTTCGTCCGTAAGACCAAAGTAGTCCGCAGTGCCGCGGCCACCCGCACCCAAAACGCCGAACCCGTGTGCGTCATCTACCATTACGGCGGCGTCATATTTCTTTGCAAGCTCCACAATCTTGGGAAGGTCACAAATATCACCACTCATACTGAAAACGCCGTCCGTTACAATCAGCTTTCCCGCTTCGTCGGAAATTTGTGAAAGCTGCGTTTCCAAATCCTGCATGTCGTTATGCTTATAGCGCACCATTTTGGCGTAGCTTAATCGGCAAGCATCATAAATGCTGGCGTGATTTTCTCGGTCACATAATATATAGTCATTTCTGCCGGCAATCGCACTGATGATACCGAGGTTTGACTGAAAACCGGTGGAAAACGTCATGCACGCTTCCTTTCCTATATATGAAGCCAACGCTTCTTCCAGTTCAAGATGTAGTTTTAAAGTACCATTTAAAAAGCGCGAGCCCGAGCAGCCCGTTCCATAAATCTCTGTCGCTTTTATACCTGCCTCCACAACTTCGGGATGCACAGTAAGCCCTAAATAATTATTAGAGCCGAGCATAATACGTCGTTTCCCTTCCATGGTTACGGTTACGTCCTGACGGGATTCCAAGCAATGAAAATAAGGGTATAAGCCTTTTTCGCGAAATTCGTTTGCCATTGTAAACGCATCGCATTTATCGAATAGTGACATAAAACCAACTCCTTCAATTACACATTATACCATTAAATAGGAATCAAAGTCAATTAAAATCAGTAAAGGATAGGAAAAAGAAAACAAAAGAACAAGAAAAACGCGTTTTTTCGGCATTATATGTGCATGCTTCTACAAAAAAATAAAAAAATTTTAAAAAAGGCTTGACAAAGCATGCGTGGCTGTGGTAGTATATAACACGTTGCGCGGCAGGCAGAAAATGTGCAGCATTTTGAAAAATAAAAAAAGTTTTAAAAAATGCTTGACAATCAGCCGGGTGCGTGATATAATGAAATTCCGCT
>JAZNLF010000134.1:0-1851 GCA_045578945.1 Clostridia bacterium
CACCATTTGCCTGGTTTAAAATAAAGCTTGTACGCTTGTGCTTTTCATGAAATGCATAAATATTTTTTGCGACTTTTTCTAAAATCCCCAAAAAGCGCGGCTCCACAGCCGCCATCGCCTTATCTATTTCTTCTTTTGTGACCTCAAGCGCCGCAAGCTCTGCCTTGTCAAATTTTTTACAATATGTATATAGAGCGCGGTCGCCCTCTTTTTTTACTGTTGCAATGATTTCGCTTACAATTCCGCAAACATCCGTTTCGGGCGTGGTGCGCGCGAATATTTCCGCCTCGGAAACTGCATCGTATTGGAAAACACGTATCATGCTTCCACCTCCGTTTGCTTTTTAAGTGCATTTGTAATTTCCTGCATTTTTTCATTCTTAAATTTGAAGCTTGTTTTATTTGCGATGAGCCTTGCGCTTATCGGCACGATGGTATCCATAACGGCAAGTTGGTTTTCCTTGAGTGTTGTGCCCGTTTCCACAATATCCACAATTACGTCCGAAAGGCCGAGTATGGGTGCCAGCTCAATCGAGCCGTTTAAATGGATAATATCTATCTCACGGCCTTGTCCCGCATAAAACGTGCGTGCAATATTTGAAAATTTAGTCGCTACGCGAAGCGTGGTGTCAAGGCTGTCATGAAAATCCGCACGGGCTGCAACCGCCATTTTGCACTTGCCGATATCCAAGTCTAAAAGCTCATACACATCGGGCGCGTATTCGAGAAGAATATCCTTTCCCGCAACGCCAATATCCGCTGCGCCACGTTCTACATAAATCGAAACATCGGAAGGCTTTACCCAAAAATAACGAACGCCGACTTCTTCGTTTTCAAAAATCAGTTTTCTGTTGTTTTCCCGAATGGACGGACATGAAAAGCCTGCCTTTTCAAACATCCCGTATACCTTTTCACCAAGCCGCCCTTTCGGCAGCGCAACATTAAGCATTGTTTTCAAGAATCTCAAGCCCCCTTTCATTTAGACGTAAAAGCTGCTTATAGCGCATTGTCGGAGGAATATTCCTTTGTACGGAAACGCTTTTCCCCGTATCCGTCAAAAGACGTACCGCATCGCCTACGGCTTGTACATCCATATTTTTTTCACATAATAAAAGTACATCTACATCATATAAAGGCTCTGTCTTTTGCAATCTTTCCAGCATATCCAGATATACGGCAAAGCCGATTGCATCTGCATTTTTCCCCATCTTACGCATCAGGTTATTGTATTGCCCGCCCGATAAAATTCCGCCGGGGATGCCTTCCACAAATCCTTTAAATACAATTCCATTATAATATTTTATATCATGTACGACCGAAAAGTCAATCCTAATCTTCTCATCTAACCCATTTTTTTGCAAATATACGGCAATTTCCTCAAGCTGCGCGATGGCGCTGACCGCTTTTTCCGTGTTTACAAGCGTACGAAGGCGCGGCAGAATCACATCAGGCGTCCCATACATGGATACGACTTCCGTTAACACTTTGATTTTTTCAGCATCAATATTTTCCGCCGTGCAAATCGCCGTCAATTCATGCAGATTTTTTTCGCCGATACATTTTCGCACGGATGCGGTACGCTCTGCCGATAGTGCCATGTCCGCCAAAAGCGATTCAACAATATCCATCTGCGATATGTCCAATATGTAATTATCCGAAATGCTTGCAAGACTCTTTGCCGCCAAAAACACGGTTTCGCAAATGTTATATGCATTTATCTCACCGATACACTCAAGCCCTGTCTGCATAATTTCCTTAAAGGCCTTGGTACTCCCTGAAACGCGATATACATTCTCATTATAATAGTATTTTTCCACCATACCCTTCTGGTCACTGCTTTTTTTGATGATGG
>JAZNLF010000135.1:0-3546 GCA_045578945.1 Clostridia bacterium
GCGACCTCAATTAAATTGCGTTCAAAATATTTTTGATAGCTTTCGCTGCCTAAGGTATCACCGAGCGCATCATACAAAGGACGCAGATACGGGTCTACCTTATTTTGCAAGTCACCGGGCAGAAACCCTAATTTTTCCCCGGCCTCCACGGCAGGACGCGTTAAAATGATTTTGTCCACCTGTTTTTTCCGAAACGCGTCCACTGCCATCGCAACGGCAAGGTAGGTCTTGCCCGTGCCCGCAGGGCCGATGCCGAAAATTACCGTATTTTTGCGGATACAATCTATATAATGGCGCTGGCCAAGTGTTTTAGCTTTAATGGGCTTTCCTTTTGCGGTAATGCAAACGTAATTATCCCCAAGCTCCGCCGCAGAAAAGATAATTCCATCCTCCGCCATCGTGATGGCATAGCGGACGTCCTGCTCACTAAGGCCGTCCCCTTTTTCCAATATACCCTTTAAATTTTCAAAGACATAAATGGCTTTTTGCGTGGCATCTTCCTCGCCCGTGATTTTAATAACACCTTCACGCGCCACAAGCTGTACCATAAGCTCCTTTTCAATCAGAAGCATATTTTTGTCAAATGCGCCGAAAAGCTCCGATACATTTGAAAGTCCGCCTATGTCAAAATATCTCTCTGTCAAGCTTTGTTCCCTCCAGTATTTCTGTAGCTTTGCCAATTTCCTCCCTGCATTCGACGGTAGCAGTGACGAAAATGGTTCCGTTTTCCTGTAGTATATGCGTTATTTCTTTTTTTACGATTTCCGATGGTAAATTCATTTTGGAAATAAGTTGTTCTCCGTAATAGGCGGCAGCCTCCGCCACCGACATTTTTTCCCGCTCTACATAATGCTCCGTCACCGTTTCAGCGGAGAAGGAAACGGGCAGATAAAAATCGCCGAAAAGCCGCAAGGGCGTGGTTTTTATCTCGCTGTCATAGGTATCAAACGGAATTGACTTTGAAAAGTAAAGCGGTAAAACCTTTTCGCCAAAGGTAAGGCTGTATCTTTTTTTCACATGCCCTGTTTTGTGTTTTTCCTCACGCCACAGGGGAAATGTCCCGCTTTGCTCATACCATGTTTTGGCGGTAACCGTTCCCATTGCATGGACAAGGCGTGTGCCGCCGTGCTTTGTTTGTACGGTGCCGCTGATTAATAGGTCACCCTTTTTGACAACATCCCCGACCATGGCGATGCCTTGCCCGTTGGTAGAAACAATATCCTCAATTACGCCGTCTTTTGCGGCAACAATGTTTGCAGGGATATGGTCTTCCACAATCTCGGGCGATGGTGTCCTCTCGCGCACATGCACATATGCGCGCGTGCCGCGGATTTCTACAAAAAGCCAGGAAAGCTCGGGCACCTGTTGCAGCATGGCGGATTTGATTTTACTTGGCTTTATTTTATATTTTATCACACCCTCGTCCAAACCGCAAGACTTCAGTGCATTTCTTATAATATTTTTATCAATTTTTTCTGTGTCTTCAATTTGAATATCCCAAATAAAAGAGGTAAGAAACACCAAAATAAGGATAAAAACAATTATACCGACCAAAAACGCCTTGCGTCTGCGATGGCGATGAAAAAAGAGCGGCAACCCTCGTTTTTCGGCAATATGCACGCGCGTGTGCGTTGTTTGCGCCGCGTGCCGCATACGGCGAAAGCCGCGGATGCTGACGGAGAGTCTGGTGCTGCCGTCGGGGGCCTTTCGGATGCCCCACATATAAATTTTGTTTCGCACACAAAGATTTAAAAAGCGCTCGATATAAGCGCCGTTTATCGTTAAAACCAAATAGCCGCTTAGAATATGCATGAGTGATAAAATCAAGGCTACACCTCCGATGTATCCAGTAAAACGGCAGAAACGTCGCCCCGTACCGTCACATCCTCGTCCGTGATGGCGGTGATGGAAAGCGCGTTGCCGCGGATTGTAATAATTCCGACGGCGGTGTAAAGCCGCACCACCGTATCGTCATACTCAATAATACCTTTATAGTTTTCTACCGAGGCCTCCTCCTTGGCGAGCACGGTGATTTTGGGAAGACCTAAGGTAATCTCCTTCGGCAGCTCTGCGGCATCCGATAATTTTTCGCCGATGGATGCACGGCGGCGTTTTTGTTTTTGCATCAAATCAGTCCTTTCCTCATATGTATATGTCAGGCAGCATTGGAAAAAGACATAAATTTACATAATAAAGGAGATAGGGCACATGGTTTTAGGCATTGGAGCAGGCCTTTTGGCAGTTTTGCTTGCGGTATTTCCGCAAATATCCATGGATGGGGCGCGTGGGGCGCTTTCTCTTTGTGCAAATGTTTTAATACCATCGCTGTTTCCGTTTTTTGTATGTGCCAACATGCTTTTGGATTCAGGCATGGCAACGGCGGCAGGAAAACGTTTAAAAAGAGTATTTCACCCCATTTTTGGCGTGGGCGCGGAGGGAAGCGCGGCCATTGTAATGGGACTGATAAGCGGTTACCCGACAGGGGCGGCCGTCACAGCCGCACTCTATAAAAGCGGCTGTATAAAAAGGGCGGAGGCGCAGCATCTTTTGGCATTTACCAATAATGCGGGGCCGCTTTTTGTGATTGGCACGCTGGGCGTCGGGATGTATAAAAGTCGCGGCGTGGGATATATTCTGCTTATTTCGACGGTGACGGCCTCCCTTTTGACGGGTGTGTTATTCCGCATTTTTTCTAAAAAAGAGGACGAGGGGGGACAGAAGATTTTGCCGCAAAAAGCGGGCAATAGTATGGAAAAAGCAGTAGAAACCATGCTTTCGCTTTGCGGGTATGTGGTGCTCTTTGCTTCTGTAATCGCACTTATAGAAAAATCGGGCGTGCTTGCCTTTTTATGCGACCTTTTCACAAAATGCGGCGTATCGGCAGGGACGGCACGCCTTTTGGTTATGGGCTTTTTAGAGATTTCAACCGCAGCGGGGGCGGCAGAGGGCGCAAGCGTGGAAGCGATGGCGTTCATTCTTTCCTGGGGCGGGTGCAGCGTGCTTTTACAGACGGCGGGCATTGTGCGCCGTGCAGGGCTTTCCATGAAAAGCTATATCGGCGGCAAGATGATTGCAAGTGTTCTTTCTGCGCTTTTTTGCCACATACTCTTACATGTTTTACCGCAAAGTCAAAGCATATTTGCACCTTTCCCGACGCTGCCGATAGAAACCGCAATTTGGATTGGTTTTTCTCTGGCCGCGCTTTGCATATCGGGCGGCATCTGGTCACTCTTTTGCGTCATGGCAATGAAGAAAGAGAGAAAATAACACAAAAAACAGTTGTAAAGGACAGAAAACTATGCTATAATGATTTCAACGAAGTTGAAATCGTCGATATGAATTCTGACGAATTCTCGATATGTCATAAATGACTCGATATGTGCTGACGCACTCGATATGTTGCTACGCAACGAGAATTCATATCATATCGAGTTTGAGCGTAGCGAAAACATATGGATTTTACGAAGTAAAAATATCGAGCAAACAAAGTTTGCATATCGACAAAAGGAGAACAAAATGGAGCAGAACAAAAATCAATTAAGGGAA
>JAZNLF010000136.1:0-5091 GCA_045578945.1 Clostridia bacterium
TAGAATCCTGGCTTGTTATCTTAGCAGAGAAAGGTGAAGATGCGGCATTTGAAGAAATTAGAAAGTGTAGAAAGTATTAAAAAACGCCAAATTTATTTCTTATATGAAATGAAAAGACGCACATACGGTATATTACGCCGCATATGCGTCTTTTTTTCATCAGTTTTCGCCTATAATCTCATACATAGAAGATGCGGATTCCTTGGTTACATGTTCCGTCAGCGCCAACACACGAACACAAACTTTTTTCTCTCCGAATCCGATTTCTACAATATCACCGATTTTAACATCAGCACCTGCCTTTACAGGCTTGCCGCCGATTTGCACACGCCCCTGCGCACAAGCTTCATTTGCAACTGTGCGACGTTTGATGAGCCTGGATACCTTCAAGAATTTATCAATTCGCATATATTTATCACCTACGCTTCAATACCGAGTATTGCATTTACACTTTCTGAAATCGCTGTAATTTTTGCTTCCAAATTTCCACGTGCCACACCTGCATATACCTTAAATTTCGGCTCCGTGCCTGAAGGACGAAATGCAACCCAGCTTTTGTCCTCCAGTTCAAATCGCAACACATTTGACTTGGGTAATTTCACAACTTCTTCAGTTTTAGAAACAAGGTCAAAACGTGTGCCAATACTATAGTCCGTATAAGCAATCACGCGTGACCAGCCAATCATATCCGGTGTATTCTGACGCATCTTTGTCATCAAATCCTGTATTTTGTCTGCGCCATCCACGCCTTCAAAGTAAATATTCTTTGACCATTCCTTATGAATACCATATTTTGCGTAAAGCTCTCGCATCACATCACAAAGTGACATATCACGCGTTTGATACCACGCCGCCATTTCCGCTATCATAAGAGAGGCTGAAACGCCATCCTTATCACGCGCATAGCTTCCCACAAGGTACCCGTGGCTTTCCTCAAAGCCAAACACATAATTTGCATCGCCTTTTTCCTCGTGGTCTTTGATGGCGTCTGCAATATACTTAAATCCCGTCAATACGTCTTCAAGCTCCACCCCATAATAATCTGTAATAGCACGAACCATTTCAGAGGTGACTATACTTTTGATGACATACGGATTCTCAGGCAATAGACCAAGGACTGTTTTTTGTGAAAGAATATACTCTGTCAGCAAAATTCCAATCATATTTCCTGTTAAAGCGACAAAAGTTCCATCCGATTCGCGCGCCAGCACGCCAACACGGTCGGAATCGGGGTCTGTCCCGATAATCAAATCAGCACCCACTTGGTCAGCCAGCGCAATAGAAAGCGCAAACCCCTCTTTATCTTCTGGATTCGGGCTTTTTACTGTTGGGAATGCTCCATCAGGTTGCTCCTGTTCCGCAACAACATAAACCTTGTTAAAACCAGCACGATGCAAAACTTCTTTTACCGGTACAGCACCTGCGCCATGAAATGGTGTATATACAATTTTTAGTTCCGCGGCAGCTTTAGCAAGGTCGGTATGAATCCGCTGTGCCAGTACGGCTTCATAATATGCCTCGTCCACTTCTTGGTCGATATATTGAATCAGCGGGCTATCCGCCTCACTTTCAGGAATATCTCCAAAAATATCGACACCCTGCATTTTTTCGAATACTTGTTCCGAAGCTGTCCCTTCAAGCTGACCGCCATCGGGGCCGTATACTTTATAACCATTATATTTTGCAGGATTATGGCTTGCCGTAATCACTATGCCTGCTTCACACCCCAAATGACGTACTGCAAAGCTAAGCTCAGGCGTCGGCCGAAGCGATGTGAAGAGATATACGCGTATGTTATTTCCTGCAAGCACACGTGCAGCGCAAAGTGCAAACTCAGGTGAGTAATGGCGACTGTCATACGCAATTACAACGCCTCGGTCTTCCCCATTTTTCTCTTTGATGTAAAGTGCAAGCCCTTCTGTTGCACGCCGTACGGTATAAATGTTCATCCTGTCTGTTCCGGCACCAAGTATGCCACGAAGGCCGGCTGTACCGAATTTCAAATCAGAAAGAAAGCGTTCTTTGATTTCCTGCTCATTTTCGCCTATGGCAAGCAGTTCCAATTTAATTTCATCATCTATTTTATCATATGCAAGCCATTCCCGATATTTTTCAAGATAACCCATAACTTCCTTCCTTTCTATTTTGGAATGTTATATTATTAAAATACGAAAAACTTTTCCAAATATGTCGGCAATTCCTCAATCTTAATGCGTTCTTGCTCCATAGAATCACGATGGCGTACCGTTACGCTGCCGTCCGCTTCGCTTTCAAAGTCATACGTAACGCAAAAAGGTGTACCGATTTCATCTTGTCTTCTGTAGCGTTTGCCAATACTGCCCGCTTCGTCATATTCGCACATAAATTTCTTAGAAAGTGATGCATAAAGTTCGCCTGCACCATCTGCTAATTTTTTGGAAAGCGGCAGTATTGCAACTTTAATCGGCGCCAATGCCGGATGCAGACGCAGTACAGTACGTACATCACCGCCTTCTAAGGTTTCCTCATCGTATGCATCTACCAAAAATGCTAATGTTACGCGGTCAGCACCCAGAGAAGGCTCTATGCAGTATGGTACATATTTTTCGTTTGTAGTCGGGTCCATGTAATCCAGTGTTTCACCCGAATGTGCAGTATGCTGTTTTAAGTCGAAATCTGTTCTGTCTGCAATACCCCAAAGCTCGCCCCATCCAAACGGGAACATAAACTCAATATCCGTTGTGGCATTGGAATAGTGTGAAAGCTCTTCCTGTGAGTGGTCACGCATCTTAAGATTTTCTTCACGAATACCAAGTGACAAAAGCCAATTCTTGCAATAATCCTTCCAATATGCAAACCATTCCAAATCCTCACCCGGCTTGCAGAAGAATTCAAGCTCCATCTGCTCAAATTCGCGAATACGGAAAATAAAGTTACCCGGTGTGATTTCGTTTCTGAAGGATTTGCCAATCTGTCCAATGCCAAACGGAATCTTTTTTCTTGTCGTACGTTGCACGTTTTTAAAGTTTACAAAAATACCCTGTGCCGTTTCGGGACGCATGTAAATTTCAGAAGATGAATCTTCTGTAACGCCCTGATACGTTTTATACATCAAATTAAATTTACGAATATCTGTAAAGTCGTGCTTTCCGCATTTGGGGCACGGAATTTCATTTTCACGGATATACGAAAGCATTTTTTCGTTAGACCATCCGTCTACAGTTTCGCTCTCGCCTTTTTCAGCCATGAAATCTTCAATCAGCTTATCTGCACGATAGCGTGCCTTACATTCACGGCAATCCATCAAAGGATCACTAAAGCCGCCGACATGGCCGCTGGCAACCCATACCTTCGGGTTCATCAAAATTGCAGCATCAAGCCCTACGTTATACGGCGATTCTACAATAAATTTCTGCCACCATGCACGTTTTATGTTATTTTTAAATTCAACGCCTAAGGGGCCGTAGTCCCACGCGTTGGAAAGACCGCCGTATATCTCAGAGCCGGGATATACATACCCTCTGCCCTTACAGAGATTTACGATTTTTTCCATAGTTTTTTCGGTATTTAACATCTTGCTTCTTCCCTTCCCTCTATTTTGTCGGGCAAAAAAATGCTTCTGCCCTATCGCCTTTTAATAATTTTTCTGCAAGCATTTTTATCTGTGCTCCAGTTACGCTCTCAATTCCCGTCAAAACTTCTTCTTCCTGTCTTACAAGACCATGTAAAAGAGAACTTCTCCCGATAGCCTGCATCCGTCCGCTCACGTTTTCCAGCCCCATAATATAGTTACTGCGCATTTGGCTTTTTCCGCGTTGAATTTCCGCCTCCGTAAGCCCATTTTTCGAAAGAGCAATTGCCTCTTCTAATATTAAATCACGTACAACATCAGCATTTTCTAAGGATGTACCTGCATATACCATGAGCATCCCCGCATTTTTAAATGCATCAGGCGCGGCATATACAGAATAGCAAAGACCTTTTTCTTCGCGGATTTTTTGAAAGAGTCGTGAGGACATCCCACCACCAAAGGCATTACAAAGAAGTGCCGCTGCATATCTATCCTCTGCTTCCTGCGGCAAACCCTGCCAGCCGATACAAAGATGTGCCTGTTCAATGTCCTTTTCTTTTTTCTCGTATCCGCTGCAAAACGAAACAGTCGGATAATCCATATAACATAATCCATGCCGCATACTTCCGAAATACTTTTCCGCCAAATGCAGCATATGGTTTTGATCAAAACTCCCTGCAATTGCTAAAACTGTATTTTCAGCTGTATAGTGTGTCTCCCAAAATTGCAGTAAATCATCACGTGATATATTTTTTACGGAATCCGCCGTTCCTGAAATGCTATATCCCAGCGCGTCTTTCCCCCAGGCAATCTGTTGTAAAAGCTCAACTGCAACATCCTCGGGTGAATCCTCGTACATGCTGATTTCCTCTAAGATAACACCACGTTCAAGTTCACAATCTTGCGGATTAAAGCTCGCAGATAAATACATATCGGACAAAATATCAAAAACCGTTTCAAGTTCTGTATCTACAACTTTCCCGTAATAACAAGTATATTCTCTTGTTGTATATGCATTTAAATTGCCGCCGATAGCGTCCATCTCGCATGCAATATCACGTGCCGAGCGCCGCTTTGTGCCCTTAAACAACATATGCTCAATAAAATGGCTGATTCCATTGTTCTCTGCCGTTTCAAGACGAGAGCCGGCGCCTGCAAAGACGCCGACCGCCACCGTCCGCACATGCGGCATATGTGCATACACAACTCTAAGACCATTTGTAAGCTGTATTTCCAAATTAGTTTTCTTCCTTCGGTAAAATTCTGGCAAGATTGATTCTGCCCATCTTGTCTACTTCGATAACGCGAACATCAATGGTGTCGCCAATATTTACAACATCTTCAACCTTTTCAACGCGCTTTCTGTCAAGCTTCGAGATATGCACAAGGCCATCTTTGCCCGGCAAAAATTCTACAAAAGCACCAAAGTTCATGATACGGACAACCTTACCCGTAAACTCTTGTCCCGGTTCCACATCACTGACGATGCCTTTGATAATACGCATGGCTTTTTCGCCTGCTTCCGCATCAACGGTTGCGAT
>JAZNLF010000137.1:0-3914 GCA_045578945.1 Clostridia bacterium
GATATGAAGGCCGCGATTGAAAAACTGCGCGAGCAGGTGCAGAACGTAGAATGAGGTGTCTTATATGAAACTATTTAACATCGGCTTTGGAAATGTAGTTTCCTCTGCGCACATTATTGCCATTGTAAGCCCTGAATCTGCACCGATAAAACGCATTGTGCAAGAAGCACGTGACCGCGGCATGCTCGTCGATGCAACATATGGCCGCCGTACGCGTGCGGTCCTTGTAATGGACAGCGGACATGTTGTACTTTCCGCTATTTTGCCCGATACGGCGGCAGGAAGGCTTGGCAGCATGGGAGGAGACAAAACGGAGGACAACGAATGAAAAACGAAGGACTTTTGGTTGTGGTTTCCGGCCCGTCCGGTGCAGGGAAAGGCACAGTTTTAAAGACTTTTTTGGAAAATAATAAAAATGCCTTTTATTCCGTATCTGCCACAACGCGTGCACCGCGTCCGGGTGAAGAGGACGGCAAGGACTATTATTTCATGGAAAAATCAGATTTTCTCGCACTAAAAGAGAATAACGGATTTCTTGAATCGGCATGTTTTTGCGAGAATTATTACGGAACGCCGCGCAAACAGGTGATGGACAAGATAGAAAGCGGCATGCATGTAATCTTGGAGATTGAAGTACAAGGTGCTATGCAAATTAAGACAAGCTATCCGTCCGCAGTATTTGTTTTTATTGTTCCGCCTTCTTTGGAGGAACTAAGACGTCGCTTAGTCGGCAGAAACACAGAGACCGAGGAAGTAATTGAAAAGCGCCTTGCGACTGCGAAAACCGAGCTTGGCTTTGTGCAGGAATATGACTATATGATTATCAATGATACGCCCGAGGAAGCTGCAAGAAAGCTGGAACAGATTTTACAGGCCGAAGGCAATCGTGTGAATCGAAATTTAGAGTTTGTAAAGGAGAAATTACAATGATGATTAAACCCGGCATTAGTGACCTTATGAAAAATATGGATAGCCGTTATACACTTGTTACGGCTGTTGCAAAACGCGCACGCGAGCTTGAAGAGGATAATTCTACGCCGCTTGTGGATGTAAAGTCCGATAAGGCGGTTACCATTGCTGTAAACGAAGTTTCGGAAGGCATGATTGAGATTATTCGGCCTGAGGAAAATGCCGCAGCGTGCAGCGCGACATGTGAGGAAGCGGACGAATAAATTGGCGGTGAGAATATGCTGAAGAATAAAACGGTTGTTTTAGGTGTTACAGGCGGGATTGCGGCCTATAAGGCGGCAGACCTTGTTTCAAAGCTTAAAAAAAGAGGCGCAAATGTGCATGTGGTCATGACAGAAGCTGCATGTCATTTTGTCACGCCCGAAACGTTTCGCGCTCTTTCGCAAAATCCTGTATCGGTAGATACTTTCAAGGAGCCTGTAGCGTGGGAAGTGGAGCACGTTGCACTTGCGGATAAGGCGGATGTGTTTGTGGTTGCACCTGCAACGGCAAACTGCATCGGGAAACTCGCATGCGGCATTGCGGATGACATGCTGTCAACGACCGCGATGGCGATGCATTGCAAGAAACTGTTAGCACCTGCGATGAACACGCATATGTATGAAAATCCGATACTTCAGCGGAATTTAAATATATTGTCCGAGGCGGGCTATCACATTATTCCGCCGCGCAAATCGCGTCTTGCCTGCGGCGCGGAAGGCATGGGCGCTTTGGCGGAAACAGATGTGATTTTAGAAGAAATCTACCGTGCCCTTACGGTGCAGGATTTAAAAGGAATTTCCATGCTTGTTACGGCAGGCCCTACAAGGGAGGCTATTGATCCTGTTCGATTTATTACAAATCATTCCAGCGGCAAAATGGGCTATGCCGTTGCAGAATGTGCTGCCCGCCGTGGTGCGGATGTAACACTTGTCAGCGGCCCTGTATCCCTTCCCGTGCCTTTGGGCGTTATGCATGTTGCGGTCACGTCTGCCGCAGAAATGTGTGAGGCGGTCATGGAGCATGGAAAAGCGGCAGATGTGATTGTCAAGGCGGCGGCTGTT
The DNA here is from genome assembly GCA_045578945.1 of Clostridia bacterium. Taxonomy (GTDB): domain Bacteria; phylum Bacillota; class Clostridia; order UMGS1883; family UMGS1540; genus JAQXGO01. The sequence continues at coordinate 2,013 of JAZNLF010000137.1, forward strand.
GCAGATTACAGGCCAAAGTCCCAAGAGACAGAGAAAATCAAAAAAGGTGGGGACCTTGCGCTTGAGCTTGCCAAAACAACGGACATATTAAAAAGCCTTGGAGAGAATAAAGGCAACCGTCTTTTGGTTGGTTTTTGCATGGAAACCGAGAATCTGTTAGAGCGCGCAAAGGAAAAGCTCTCTAAGAAAAACTTAGATATAATTGTAGCCAACAGCCTCAGAAAAGAAGGGGCAGGATTTGGAACGGATACCAATATTATTACAATTTTAGATAAAGACGGCAATATGGAAGCGCTTCCGTGCATGCAAAAAACGGAGGCGGCAGACAAGCTTTTGGATTGTATTTTAAAAAAAGTCGGTGATAGGCATTGAGGTGTGCAAGCGTCATCATTGATAGTATGGCAAAACCCGTAGATCGCGGGTTTTCTTATCATGTGCCTTCGTCCCTTTTGGCAGATGTTGTGGTTGGCGTTCGTGTTCGTGTACCCTTTGGGGCAGGAAACAGACAGGAAGTCGGATACGTAATTCGGGTAGAGGAAACGGAAAATACCGAAAAATTAAAAGATATTATCGAAGTTTTGGATAAAAAACCGCTTTTTGACCGCAATATTTTACTGGAAGCCTATTACATAAAAAATAAATATTTTACGCCGTTTTCGGCCGCAATTAAGCTTTTTTTGCCGCCAGGCTCTGCAAAAACATTGACAGAGTGGGTGCGCCTTATAAAGCATGACGGTTTGGAAAGTGCCGCAGAAAAGAAGATAGCGGATATTTTGTCGCAAAGTGATGGAATATGCGCTTTTGGCGTTTTAAAGGAACAAATTGGCGAGAAGACAAGAGCATTGGTCAGCCACATGGCAGACAAGGGCATATTGGAAATTACGCACACGGCATCCCAAAAGGTGTCTATGCAGCACGTTAAGGTTGTACGCCTCGCGGCCGAGCCGCAAAAAAAGATTTCCGATGCTGCAATGCGTGCTGTGCAGATTATGCGGGAATGCTCCTATCTTTCCGTCAGCGATTTATGTTTATTTGCGTCATGCAGTACGGCAACTGTGCGTACACTTATAAAAAACGGCATTTTAGAAACGGAATCCATTGAGGTACTGCGCCGCGCAAAACAAGCTGATACCAAGATGCAGGACGAGAAAAAAGAGTTGAATCAGCAGCAACGCGATGTGGTCAAAGGCGTTTTGGCGAGCCTTACAAAGCCGTTTCGTCCTATGCTCTTGCGTGGTGTTACAGGCAGCGGTAAAACGGAAATCTACTTAGAAAGCATTGCATCTATTGTAGAAAATGGCGGAAGTGCCATTGTCCTTGTGCCTGAAATTGCGCTGACGCATCAAATGGTCAGTCGTTTTATCAGCCGCTTTGGGGATTTAACGGCCGTTTTGCACAGCGGACTTTCGCAAGGGCAGCGCCATGATGAATGGATTCGTATAGCGCGCGGCGAAGCGCGTGTTGTGGTGGGTGCACGAAGCGCTGTGTTTGCGCCGTGCCATGCTTTGAAACTGATTATTATTGACGAAGAGCATGAGGATACCTATAAATCCGAATCGGGCGTTCGTTATCATGCGCGTGATGTGGCATTCTCGCGTGCAAAGACGGAGGGGGCACAGGTGCTTTTAGCATCGGCAACGCCTTCTGTTTCGAGCTATTATTATGCGAAAAATGGTATATATCAGCTGTTTGAAATTGAAAACCGATATAATGCGGCACCATTGCCGACAGCACATATTGTAGATATGCGAAAAGAACTTGCAGAAGGGAATCGATCCCCGATAAGCCGAAGACTTCGTGCGGAAATTGAAAAGAATCTGAAAAACGAGGAACAGAGCGTTTTGTTTTTAAATCGGCGCGGCTATGCCACCTTTGTTTCGTGCCGCAGCTGCGGTCATGTTG
>JAZNLF010000138.1:0-5352 GCA_045578945.1 Clostridia bacterium
TATATTTCTCAAGGTCTTTTTGCATTTTTTCAATATTCAGCGGCAATGCAAATTCCACCAATTTGCGGCGACGTTCATCACTATCCGTCTCCACAAGTGATGTACCATATTCATCTATGTAAAGTTGTGCCAGTTCACCGATATCGGGGCCTTGATATCCGTCCTCGGGGAAATCGATATTCCCAACAGTTTTTTCCAAGTAGCGTGCTTCAAGACTCATGCCGAACTTTTCTATTTGCGCGCCCGCATCATTTAAATAAAATTCGCGTGTGACATCATATCCCGCCATGTCCAAAAGAGCAGCGAGTCCGTCCCCTATAGCGCCGCCGCGCGCATTTCCCATATGCATTGGTCCCGTCGGATTTGCACTGACAAATTCGACCATGATTTTTTTACCATTGCCATCTTTGATGCGTCCGTAGTCCTTGCCTTGTTGTTCCACATCCAAAAGGACGTCATAAATCCATGCAGGATCTAAATAGAAATTTATAAAACCGGGGCCGGCAACCTCAATTTTTGTGATAACAGCATCCTTCGGCATTGCCTCAATCATTGCATTTGCAATATCACGCGGTGCACGATGCAGTGCCTTTGTCAGCATCATTGCCGCATTTGTGGAATAATCACCATGTGTTTCGTCCTTTGGCACTTCTATTAAAAAGGCCGGCTCCTCCGCTTCCGGAAAAGCCTTCTGTATCGCTTCGGATACCATATTCCGCACCTTTAAAACCATTGCTTCTCTTGTATACATATTTCCCCCACCTTACATTTCTTGCACTTTTAAGCTGAGCGTATGCTCCGCTCTTGTGCTATTATCTATCTCAAGCGTGTAACGAATATCAATTGTCCCGCTTTTTTCACCCATATCTACCTTAACCGCATCAGAAATAACACCTATGGTAAAGCTGCCGAGTGGCGTATCGTAATGCCCCGTATGCTTTTCCCCGTTTTTAAAGACCATGTGTGAGTTCACTTGTCCATAACGCGTCACACATACGGCCTCATCTTCAATTTTCAGCATGGTCGTTGTTTCGCCAAGCCCTGTCATTTCCGTTTCGTGGTATGATAAAAAGTGTTTATTTCCTTTTTTGTAGTATTTCCCCTCCGTCACCATATTGGTCACGTTTTCTTCCTGCTCCGCCGGATAAAATTCCTTGCCGCGGATAGATATTAAAACTTCCTTTTGCATTTCATTCTCTCCTATGTAAAAATCGGCATATCTATACTATATCATATTTTACGCCCGAATGCAACGTTAACTTCCGACAAAAACGCCGATTTATCCCAACGCTATAATGCATACACAGAATTATTTCATCACCAAATCGTACACATCTCTTTTCGGGATGCCGCGTTCCTTGGCAACGCGCTTTACAGCATCCATCTTCCCCATGCCTTCCTCTACGTACATAGCAAAATGCTCCTCAACGGAAAGTGTATCCCAGCTTTCAGGGGGTTCCTCCTTGCCTTCCACAATCAAGACAAATTCGCCCTTTGGTGGTTGGTTTGTAAAATAGGTGACTGCCTCTTTCATCGTCATACGAAGGATTTCCTCATAAAGCTTTGTCATTTCTCTGCAAAGTGATATTTTCCTGTCTGCCCCGAATGCAGTGACAAAATCCTCAAGTGTTTTCAGGAGCTTATGCGGTGCTTCATAAAAAATCATGGTGCGTTTTTCATTTTTAAGCTCATCGAGCCTGTCCATACGTCCTTTCTTTTGTGTGGACAAAAAGCCCTCAAACGTAAATCTGCCCGTAGGAAGGCCCGAAACCGCAAGCGCACTGATTGCCGCACATGGCCCCGGTATTGGCGACACTGTAATGTCATTTTTTGCACATTCCATAACCAGTTCTTCACCCGGATCGCTAATCGCGGGCATCCCCGCATCGCTAATGAGCGCGACATTTTTTCCGCTTAAAAGTGCCTCAATAATTACTTCTCCATGTCCGCGACGGTTATGCGTAAAATAGCTGATGCACGGCTTTTGAATTCCCAGATGCGACAGTAGCTTTTGTGAGTGACGCGTATCCTCAGCGGCAATCAAGTCTACCATGGAAAGTGTTTCCGCAAGGCGCTTTGATATATCCTTTAAATTTCCGATTGGCGTTCCGCAAACATATAATGTACCCTTCATATTTCGTCCTTTCCGTAGTATCTGAGCACATCCTCGGTATACTGCCCATCCTCCCGATAAATATAAAGCGGCTCCATAGCGTGCATAAATGCACCGCCACCCAATGTGCCTTCAATTAAAAAAAGTACAGCCTTGTCTCCCATTTTCGGATGCACCATCTGTAACCGTTTCGGTTCGATTTTATGGTGACGCATTGCTACAATCACATCTGCCAATCTGTCAGGGCGATGTACCATTGTAAACTTTCCGCCAAAATGTAAAACAGATGCTGCACTTTTTACAACATCGTCTAAACTACATAGTATTTCGTGGCGCGCAATCGCTTTTGCCCGATTGGGGTTTTGCAATCCACCGTCACGCATATACGGGGGATTTACAGTTACGTGATGAAAGCGCTTCCCGTTTAAAAGCGAGACCGCCTCTTTAATATCCCCTTCTATAATATGCACATTTGTGAGATTATTTTCTCGCGCGCTTCTCTCTGCAAGCGACACCGCATGTGCGTTGATTTCAATCCCAAAAATCTCTGCCGCTTCTTTTTTTGCGGTCAGTAAAATCGGCACAATTCCGTTCCCTGTACATAAATCCAAAACAGAATCGCCGCGCTTTATATCTGCAAAATACGACAACAAAACGGCATCTATTCCAAAGCAAAACTCCCTTTTGTCCTGCCAGATAAATAATCCGTTTATCTCTAAATCATCTTTCCTTAAAAATTCATCCATCATGGTATGTTTGGAGCCGCCCGAAAAAGGGCAGCTCCGCCCTTCCTCTCTGCTTACTGCTGCTGCGGTGCGGACACCGGGCAAACGTTTGCGCAGTTACCACATTCGATGCAAGTATCAGCATCAATTACAAATGTAGTATCGCCTGCCGAAATGCAGGATACAGGACATTCTGCTTCACATGCACCACAGCTGATGCAATCCTCCGTAATAACATATGCCATGCGTGACACCTCCTTCATTATGCTTTGTATACTATATCATGTTCTTATATTTTTTTCAAGTGTTTTTATATATTTTTTACGCTTTTTCAACAAGGGGTGTTCCATCTTCCCCTTCTTTGACCGAAAGCGTGTCGCCATCCGATATCGTCCCCGATATCAAAAGGTACGCCGCCTTATCTGCGATATGCGTGCTGATAGCGCGTCTTAATGGCCTTGCACCGTTTTTCTCGTCAAGCCCAAGCTCCAAAAGCTGTTCTTTTGCCGCCTCTGTAATAGAAAAGCTGATATGCTTTTCCTTGAGGGCATCCGAAAACTCTAAAAGCAGTTTATCCAGAATTTCCATCAAAACGGGACGCGTTAAGGGATTAAATAGGACAATTTCATCAATACGATTTAAAAATTCAGGTCTGAAGAACGCGCGTAAAGCTTTCTCCGCCTTTTCCTTTCCTGCCGTTTCGGGCGATGTCGTATAACCTGGGGCAGTGCCCTTGTAATCTGAGCCTGCATTAGAGGTCATAATAATCACAGTATTTTCAAAGCTTACTACTTTGCCATGACTGTCTGTAATTCTCCCATCCTCCAAAACCTGCAGAAAAATATTTAACACTTCGGCATTTGCTTTTTCAATTTCATCCAGTAAAATTACCGCATACGGACGGCGACGGATTTTCTCGGTAAGCTGTCCCGCATCGTCATACCCCACGTACCCGGGGGGTGAGCCAATAATTTTTGACACGGCATGCTTTTCCATATATTCCGACATGTCCATGCGAATCAACGCATCTTCACTATCAAACATCGCTTCCGCGAGTGCGCGTGCAAGCTCTGTTTTGCCGACACCTGTCGAGCCTGTGAAAATGAATGATACGGGATGGCGTCTTGGTGAAAATCCTGCGCGGCAACGTCTGATAGCACCTGCAACGCTTTCGATGGCCGTGTCCTGTCCCTTCACGCGCTTTTTAAGTACCGATTCAAGCTCTAAAAGGCGCGTTGTTTCCTCTTTTGTAATCTGGCCCGCGGGAATTCCCGTGCGCCGTTCTATGACGCGCGCAATATCTTCTATGGTAATACGTGTTGAAAACGCCTTGGTTTCTGCCTCATGTATTTCCGCTTCCAGTCTGCAGACCCGTGTCTTTAAATCTGCAATTTTTTGAAAATCCTCTACCGTTTCCGCCGATTCTGCCGCTTCCTGTTCTTTTAAAACGGCTTCCAGTTCTTTATATAAGCGTGTTAGGGTAATCAGTTCTTCATTTTTTAAATTTGCATGTGAGGCAGCCTCATCAATCACGTCAATGGCCTTGTCAGGCAGATATCTGTCGGTGATATAACGCTTACTCATTGTTGCGGCGGCACATATGACACTATCGTCCAAGATAACCTTATGGTATTCCTCATAATAGGATTTTATACCACGCATGATGTCAATGGTTTCATCCACAGAAGGTTCTTCCACCACAATTGGCTGAAAACGGCGTTCTAATGCGGCATCCTTTTCAATATGCTTTCTGTATTCCGTCGTCGTCGTTGCGCCGATGACCTGAATCTCGCCGCGCGAAAGTGCAGGCTTTAGAATGTTCGCAGCGCTCATTGCGCCCTCAGCTTCCCCTGCGCCGACGATATTATGCAGCTCATCAATTACCAAAATAATATTGCCTTGCTTTTTAACTTCCTCAATTATATTTTTAAGGCGTGCCTCAAATTGCCCGCGAAACTGTGTGCCTGCCACAATGGCAGTAAAATCCAAAAGAAACACTTCTTTATCCATGAGCTTTGCAGGCACTTTGCCTTCCACAATACGTGTAGCAAGGCCCTCTGCAATCGCGGTTTTACCGACGCCCGGCTCACCGATAAGGCACGGATTATTTTTTGTGCGACGATTTAATATTTCCATGCAGCGCATAATCTCCGTATCACGCCCGATAACGCGGTCCACCTCGCCTTTTCGCGCCTTTTCCGTTAAACTAATACCAAAGCCTTCCAAGGGGTTTTTCTTTGGCTTTTTCTTATGTTCTTTCGGTGATTTATCCTTGGGCAGACCTCCAAAGAGATTTTGAAAAAAATTGCCCGCACCCTCGCCTTCCATTTCTGCAGGCATTTCAGCTGCCATAATGCCCATCACTTGTTCACCAATATTATCCATGCTTTCAGGGTCAATACCCATACTGCCTGCAAACTGTTCTATATCCATACCAAGCTCTTGCGCACAAGGCATGCAGAGCCCTTCTGTCTTTCTCTCTCCATTCTCTACTTTTGTTAAAAACACTACAGC
>JAZNLF010000139.1:0-2074 GCA_045578945.1 Clostridia bacterium
CTTCGCGATAACGCAGGCGGAGAGCTTGAGGCGGCACTTGATGTATGCAGAATGTTTACACCAAAAGGTGTAATTATGCGTGTCGAATATGCTGATTCCTCCAAAAACAAACTTTACTATAACGAAACAGATGCAAAGGGAAAATATAATCTTGCAGTTTTAGTCAACAAAGGCAGCGCCTCTGCGGCAGAGCTTGTGGCAGGTGCTATCTTAGATACCTCCAGCGGCGTCTTAATTGGCGAGAAAACCTTTGGGAAAGGCACGATGCAGGAAATTCTTACAATCCGCGCGGGCGGTGCTATACGCCTTACGGTTGCGGAATATAAAACTGCTGGCGGGCGTAGCGTGCATCATGTAGGGCTGACGCCGGATATTGTAGTAAAGAATCGTCTGGTTTCACCGGATGTATCTTACATGCTGAAAATGGATTTTAAGCCGGAATGGAAGGAAGGCGATAAGGGGGATGGCGTTCTTGCTATCGAACAGCGCCTTGCATATCTCGGATATATAGAAAGCGCGGATTCTGAATTCGGCGCAGATACCACAGCGGCTATTCGCGTATATCAGGCACAAACTGCGCTGCCTGTGACAGGAAATGCGGATATATATACCCAGGTAAATTTAGATAATATAGAATATGATAAACCCGTAGAGCAGGATGACCAATTGGCGACTGCGATGGAGTATCTTAATGCGGCGGGTTGATGTGGGCGGCGTTATAATCGGCGGGGGTGCACCTGTCAGCGTCCAGTCGATGACAACGACCGATACCCATGATGTAAAAGCTACAGTAGCACAAATTCGCTCTTTGGAAAATGCAGGTGCGGATATTGTGCGCCTTGCCGTGCCCGATATTGCTGCGGCGGATGGTTTTTCCGCGGCAAAGGCAGAGACAGGCGTGCCGCTTGTTGCAGACATTCATTTTGATTATAAAATTGCGCTTGCTTGTATCCGCGGCGGCGCAGATAAAATCCGCATAAACCCGGGAAATATCGGGAGTGCAGACCGCGTCCGTGCGGTCGCGGCAGAGGCGGGTGCACGCGGAGTACCCATTCGAATCGGCGTAAACAGTGGTTCCTTGGAGGCTGCCGCGTATGAAAAGTATGGGATGTCGGCACGCGCTATGGTAGAAAGTGCAAAATACCATGCATCTCTTTTAGAAAAGGAAGGCTTTTCGGATATTGTTATCAGCCTTAAAGCATCCGACGTTGCAAGAACGGTGGAGGCGTACCGCCTCATGGCAAAGGAATGTGATTATCCTTTGCACGTCGGCATTACAGAGGCGGGGACGGCATACACAGGGCTTATTAAGTCTGCAGCGGGTATTGGTGCGCTTCTTTTAGACGGCATTGGTGATACCATTCGTGTGTCCTTGTCCGCACCGCCGACGGAGGAGGTGCGTGCAGGTATTTCCCTTTTGCGTGCACTTGGAAAACGAGAGGGCGCAACGCTCATTTCCTGCCCGACATGCGGCCGTTGTAAAATTGATTTAATGCCCATTGCTGCAGAAATGGAAAAGTATATAGAACGTATTGATAAACCGATTCGCGTAGCCGTGATGGGGTGCGCCGTAAACGGGCCGGGAGAGGCACGCGAGGCGGATGTCGGCATTGCAGGCGGTGTTGGAAAAGCGGTACTTTTTCGACATGGCGAAATCGTGCGCAGTATTCCGCAGGATAAAATTATTGAAACACTGAAGGCAGAAATAGAAAGGATTGTGTAGATTTTGGGAAGCACAAGCAGCGGAAAGAAAATAGAAGATGCATTTCGCGGTGTGCCATTACCGAAGGGAACAGAGGATATTCAGGTTTTGTCCCTTCGTGTGAATACTGAAACACGCAGTATGCGGGCAAAGCTTCTTTTGCCTGCGATACTTTCGTATGCCAAAATTGAAGCGCTTAAAAAAGCGCTTCGTGTTTTTTATACGCTTTCCGAAATACGGCTCGATATTACCTTCGGCGTCGCATTTCCAAAAGGGGAACGTGCAGCATTACTTCGTGCATTTATCATTGGCGCGCTCTCAGAGGACAAGCCGATTAAAGTCGGATCGTAGCCATGTCGTTCTGTGAGCCAA
>JAZNLF010000140.1:0-15183 GCA_045578945.1 Clostridia bacterium
TTTCAGGGCTTACGATGTAAACTTGTGCGGATTTGGTGCCGCTTCGACCTTCAAAGTTACAATTGTTGTTACGGAGAGAAACAGCATTGAATTTCGGCGCTTGTCCCATACCGATGCACGGGCCGCATGCACATTCCAAAATACGTGCGCCTGCATCAATCATATCTGCCAAAGCACCATTTTCAGCGAGCATATGCAGCCCCTGCTTGGAGCCGGGGCCGATGACAAGGCTGACATCGGGATGCACAGTCTTGCCTTTTAAAATAGCCGCCGTTTTCATCATGTCCGTGTATGAGGAATTGGTGCAGCTGCCAATAAAGACCTGGTCTACCTTTAAAGCACCAATTTCTTTGATACTCTTTACGCGGTCAGGACTATGCGGCATAGCGGCAAGAGAGCCGAGAGTAGATAAGTCAATCGTGATTTCTTCATCATATACTGCGTCCTTATCGGGAGCCAAGGGTTTAAAATCTGCCTCTCTGCCTTGTGCTTTTAAGAAAGCGTGTGTAACCTCGTCACTCGGGAAAATAGAGGTGGTAGCACCAAGCTCTGCACCCATGTTTGTGATGGTGGCGCGTTCGGGCACGGATAAGGTAGCAACACCTTCGCCGCCGTATTCGATTACCTTACCAACGCCGCCTTTTACGGTCAAGACACGTAAAACCTCTAAGATAACGTCTTTCGCGGAAACGTAGCCGGAAAGCTTGCCGACAAGATTTACACGCACGATGCGCGGCATGGCAAGATAATAAGCGCCGCCGCCCATTGCAACGGCAACGTCAAGACCGCCCGCACCAATGGCAAGCATACCAATACCACCGCCTGTTGGTGTGTGGCTGTCAGAGCCTAAAAGCGTCATACCGGGCACACCAAAACGCTCCAGATGCACCTGATGGCAGATGCCGTTACCGGGGCGTGAAAAATATATGCCGTGTTTTGCAGTTACTGTCTGTATGTATTTGTGATCATCCGCGTTCTCAAAGCCTGCCTGAATAGTGTTATGGTCAATGTAGGCCACGGATTTTTTCGTCTTTACCTTCGGGATTCCCATGGCTTCAAACTGCAGATATGCCATTGTACCCGTAGAGTCCTGCGTGAGCGTCTGGTCAATGCGGATGGAAATTTCCGAGCCGGCAACCATCTCGCCCGACACCAAATGTTCTTTAATGATCTTTTGCGCTAAACTGAGTCCCATATATCTGTACCTCCGTAAAATATGCTTTTTACAGTATATCACATTTTGCGTGACAATACAAGAAAAATACATAAAAAGACATAATTTATCTTTTATAAGGCGCAAAATGAATTGACATTTTCTACCAGCTATGATAAAATACAGATATATTTTAGGGTAAGAGGATATGTTATGCGAGTATATGATTTTGACAAGACAATTTATGACGGGGACAGTACACGGGATTTTTATTTTTACTGCTTAAGACATTATCCGCGAATTCTTTTGTGTCTGCCGCGTCAGTTTTTTTATTTTTGCTTGTATATGGCAGGGTTTTATACAAAGACTGCATTCAAAGAGAAGTTCTATTGTTTTTTTCGCAAAATCCCGCATATCGACGAGGTGGTTGTAGCTTTCTGGGAAACGCATTTTTGCAAAATAAAAAAATGGTATCATGCACAAAAGGAAGCAGATGATGTCGTGATTTCAGCATCTCCTGCGTTTCTTCTTGAAATTCCGTGCAAAAAGCTTGGCATCATGCCACCCATTGCCTCTTTGGCAGATCCGAAAAACGGCCGCTATACGGGTGAAAACTGTTATGGAGAAGAAAAACCGATTCGCTTTTACGCGCAGTTCCCCGACGCGGTAATTTCCGAATTTTATTCAGATTCCCTTTCCGATACACCGATGGCAAATCTTGCAAAACAAAGCTTTATTGTCAAAGGAGAAACACTTTTGCCGTGGGAATCTTATAAACCCTCAAAAGCAGCAAGCTGGAAACACTTCTTTTTGACGCCGACGTTTGTGCGCTTTCTGCTTGTGGGAACTTTAAATACCGGCAGCAGTATTTTATTTTCTGCACTTTACAGCGTGTTTATCAAGGATGCAACCGTCGCCTATGCGTTGGGCTATGTTACAACGCTGACACTTTCCTACATATTAAATAGTAGATTTACATTTAAAAAGAGTTTGTCGCACACAAGATTTTTTAAATTTGCAGTATCGTATATCCCAAACTTTCTCATACAATGCATCTGTGTATTTTTGCTCTGCAATGTTCTCGGGCTGCCTCGCATTTTCTCCTTTGCCGCGGCGGCGATAATCGGCATACCTGTCACATATATATTAATGAAGCTATTTGCTTTTGGAAAGTAAAATATACAAAAGCCCATCTCATTTTCCTGAGATGGGCTATTTTATTTGGATGTTTCATCATCTTTTGTGACCTTCCTTGGCAAATAGGGAGGAAGGCTTTTGTCAATTTCCGTTATATCCGGCTCTGCTACAAAAAACGACTCGTGGTGCACCTCTTGGAGAGAATACACAAAGGGGCGACGTGTTTTCCTTTCCTCCTGCGGCACAAAAGAAGGGTCATCTGTACGACAAAGAAGATAATCCACAGAGGTATGTAAGTAATCGGCAATTTTAGCAAAATTCAGCGTAAGAATATCTGTGCCCTTTCGCATTTTGGAAATTGTATTGACACCCAAGCCGCAAGCGGTTAAAACCTCGCCGAGTGGCTTTTTTTGCTCCTTTGCCATATTTTTAATTCGTTCTGCAATTTTCTCGGAATCATATACCATAGGGCCCCTCCTTTCCGCTATCATACAGATGTTAAATCTGTTTTCATTATATATGATATGCGTTTTTTTGTCAACAAAAAAACGAAAAACAATATATAACAAGAGCGAAAAAGGCTTGTTTTTTTGTGCAAAATGTAAAAATCACCTAAATAGGTTAAAAATATATTGACATTCACCGAAATAGGTGATATTATAGTGCCACAGCAGAAATGATGAGGGGGGAAGGTAAATGGAAAGCATATTGGTTGCAGAAAAAATAGTCGGAATGAAAAGTGTTACATATGAAATGGTATTTTCGGGAAAAGCAATCGGAATTGCAGTTGAAACGAAGGGAGAAAGGGTAGAAGAATTTTTGCCCGATACGGCAGAAAATATTTTGCGGCTTATTCGCAAAATGGCAGCATGCGGTGTTACACCCATTACAGTCTTAGATGTTTTAGAGGATGTATACTGCACTGGATAACATGGAAAAAAGAATGTTTAAAAATTTTGTTTTTAAACATTCTTTTTTTATTATGAAAAGAGTATTATTGATGACAAAGAGGATAAAAAATTAGCTTTTTCTTAACAAATTTAAAAATTTTTTAAAAAATTTTGTAATATTTTTTTAATCTTTTATACATAATTGAAAGTAGCGTGTTTACTGGGTTTGCGCTGTTTTTGTAATAAATTTAAAATTCCCTCAAAACTGTAAAAAATGTAATAAAATTGAATTTATTACATAAAATGGTTTGACAAGTGTAATAATTTATAGTAAAATAATCCGCGAAGGAGTGATTTTGATGTTCAAATCAGGAGAATTACTCAAGCAAAAAGTAAAGCGCTATTTAGCACCTACGCTTGCGACAGTAATTCTGGCGGCGGTAACAATCATTGTTTCTGCTGCGGTAGCAGGTAAAGTTGTTCACATTTATGATGGTGAATTTGTAACAAATTTTAAAACAAGTAAAGCAACAGTCGGGGAAGCCCTGAAGGAAGCAGATATAGAAATCGGTGCATTTGATGTGGTTGACCCATCTTCAGACACGGCCGTAAAGGCAAAGATGAAGATTCGGATTAGTCGTGCCGTACCTTTTACGCTCACAGATGGTGAGACGAAGACGATGTATACGCTTGCAAAAACGGTTGGCGAGATGCTTTCGGAAAAAGGAATTTCAGTTGGAGAGAAAGACATTCTGAGCCCTGCAGCTGAAACGCCTGTTACAAAGGATATGGAAATCTCCATAAAGCGTGAAAAACAGATTCAGTATTTTGGAGATGCGGGTTCATTATTAGTAAAGACATATCAGGATACGCCCCGTGCAATGATTGCGGAGCTTGGCATCACGGTTGGCGAGCTTGATTTTACGGAGCCTGCCATGGACACAGTATTAAAAGACGGCATGACTGTTCGTTTGGTGCGTGTGGAAAAGCGTGAGGTGAAAAATAAAATCAGCCTCGGCTACGCTACGGAGGAAAGACAGACAGACGCGTTGACAAAAGGACAGACACGCGTTATACAAAAGGGGAAAAACGGCGTCAAGACAGAAACATATATGGTAGTTTTCCATGATGGTGTTGAGAAGTCAAAGGAATTACTCTCCTCTGCAATCACAAGCATTACACAAAATAAAATTGTAGAAGTCGGCACTGCAGCGCCGAAGCCCGCAGTTGGTACACGCACCAAGGGCGAAAACTTCACGTACAAGAAAATGATTGTTTGCACGGCTACGGCGTACGACTTATCCTACCAAAGCTGCGGCAAGCATCCGGGTGATCCGTACTACGGCATTACGGCAAGCGGTATGAAGGCGGCGCCCGGCGTTATAGCAGTTGACACATCGGTTATACCGCTTGGGACAAAGCTGTATGTCGAAGCAGTAGACGGCTCGTGGACCTACGGCTACTGCGTAGCAGGGGATACGGGTGGCGCAATTCGCGGCAATAAAATTGATTTATTCTTTAATACAAGAACAGAAAGTATAAATTTCGGCCGCAGAAAAGCGAACGTATATATATTATAAGGAAGAAACACTGCGACACGGTCAAAAGACTGTGCCGCAGTCGTTATTTTTTCAGAAAAAAATAAAATAAAAAAAATTTTAAAAAAATTTCAAAAAAAGCTTGCAATATAGGAAAAAATATGATATAGTGTACGTTGCTGTGACATGGCATACGATGAAACGGGAGGTTGCCGACCGCGTGTCGGGTTTTTCCGTGGAGAATGTCCGATTCTTGAAATTGGGCGACAGTCACTGTACACTAAGTAGGGAGCAGTCTGTTCCTATGCTTATTTGTGCCCGGATATGCCTATGCATCCGGGTTATTGTTTGGAAGGGCACGACACGCCCGGCAAGGTGTACAGTTTATCTCGTCGGCATGGAAGGCGGCGGAAGGCCGCAGGCAGCGATAAAATTTTTAGGAGGCGAGAGTATGGCAGCAAAGCAGAAAATCAGGATTCGTCTGAAGGCGTATGAGCACGCGCTCATCGATCAGGCAGCGGAGAAGATTGTAGAAACCGCAAAACGTACTGGTTCTACAGTATCCGGTCCGGTACCGCTTCCCACTGAGAAAGAAATTATCACAATTCTCAGAGCGGTACACAAGTACAAGGATTCCCGTGAGCAGTTCGAAATGCGAACACACAAAAGACTCATTGATATCCTGTACCCCACAAACAAAACTGTGGAGGCACTTGGGCGTCTGGAAGTGCCGGCCGGCGTAAGCATTGAAATCAAGCTTGTCGGTAAGGACGCACGGTAAATGTTGGCGAAAAGGTCAACCAATAACCAAAAGGAGGAAATGGAATGAACAAGGCAATTATCGGTAAAAAAGTTGGCATGACACAGGTATTCACACCTGAAGGCCGTCTGATTCCTGTAACTGTAATAGAAGCGGGACCTTGCACGGTAACACAGAAGAAAACGGTTGAAACCGATGGCTATGCGGCAGTACAGCTTGGCTTTGGTGACAAGAAGGAAAAGAAAGTAAACAAACCCGAAAAAGGTCACTTTGATAAAGCAGGCGTCAGCGCAAAGCGTGTTTTGAAGGAGTTTAGACTGGACAATGCGGCAGAAATGAATCCCGGTGATGTTGTTAGTGTCGAAATCTTCGCCGAAGGCGATAAGGTCGATGTGACAGGTACATCCAAGGGTAAAGGCTACGCAGGTACAGTTAAGCGCTTCGGCACACATCGCGGCCCCATGGCACACGGTTCCAAATACCATCGTGGCCCCGGTTCTATGGGTGCTTGCTCCACACCGTCTAAGGTAATGAAGGGCAAAAAGCTCCCCGGTCATATGGGTGTTGATCGTGTAACGGTGCAAAACCTCGACATTGTGAAGGTAGATTCCGAAAGAAATCTTCTTCTCATCAAAGGCGCAGTGCCCGGCCCCCGTGGCGGCATTGTTGCAGTCAAGGATACAGTAAAGAAATAATGGATTACCAGGGAAGGAGGATTTAACATGCCTAAAACAGATGTATATAAAATGGATGGCAGCCGCGCAGGCGAGATTACATTATCTGATGCCGTTTTCGGTCAGGAAGTAAACAAATCGGTTCTGCACACCGTTGTCGTCAATTATCTTGCAAAACAAAGACAGGGCACACAGAGTGCAAAAACCCGTTCGGAAGTTGCTGGCGGCGGCGCAAAGCCTTTCAGACAGAAGGGCACAGGACGCGCAAGACAGGGCAGCACACGTGCGGCACAGTGGATTAAAGGCGGTATCATTTTTGCGCCGAAGCCCAGAGATTACGGCTTCTCCGTAAACAAAAAGGTTAAGAACGTTGCAATGCGTTCTGCACTCAGCGCAAAAGTGCAAGATAGCGAAATCGTTGTAATCGATAAGCTTGAGCTTGCAGAAGTCAAGACAAAGAGGGTTGCACAGATGATGCAGGACCTTGGCGTTACAGGCAAAGCGCTCATTGTTACATGCGATAAAAACGATAACCTCTATTTATCCGCAAGAAATATGTATGGCGTTGAAGTTTCTTATGTCGGTATGCTGAATGTATATGACATTTTGAAATCCGATAAGCTGATTATTGCGCAAAACGCCGTCGAAAAATTGGAGGAGGTTTACGCATAATTATGAAAAACATACATGATATTGTAATTCGTCCTATCATCACGGAAAACAGCATGGACCAGCTTGGCGAAATGAAGTACACCTTTGAAGTTCGCCGCGGTGCAAACAAGATTGAAATTAAAAAAGCAATCGAGGAAATTTTCCCGGGTGTGAAGGTCGAAAAGGTTGCTACCATGAATATGCTTGGTAAAATGAAACGTATGGGTGCCAACGAAGGCAGAAGAGCAAGCTGGAAAAAGGCCATCGTTACGCTCGCAGAAGGCAGCAAGACGATTGAGTTCTTCGAAGGCCTTGTATAAGCTTAGGAGGGATTGAAATGGCAGTTAAAAAATTTAAACCAACTTCTCCGGCGCGCAGATTTATGACGGTCTCTGCCTTTGACGAAATCACAAAGACCACTCCGGAACGCTCACTTTTGGAACCCCAAAAGAAGCACGCCGGCAGAAACGCATACGGCAGAATCACCGTTCGTCATCGTGGCGGCGGAAACAGACAAAAATACAGAGTAATCGACTTCAAGCGTAACAAGATGGATATGCCGGCAACTGTTATCGGTATCGAATACGATCCGAACAGAAGCGCAAACATCGCACTCTTGCAGTATGAAGACGGCGAAAAGAGATACATCATTGCACCTTTAGGTCTTACAGATGGTGACGTTGTTATCTCCAGCGCAACGGCTGACATCAAACCCGGCAATGCATTGCCGATTAGCTCTATTCCGGTCGGTACGCTGATTCACAACATCGAGCTTGCACCCGGCAAGGGCGGCCAGCTCGTAAGAAGCGCAGGAAACAGTGCACAGCTTATGGCGAAGGAAGGCAAGTACGCACAGGTACGTCTCCCCTCGGGTGAAGTTAGAATGATTCGTATGGATTGCATGGCTACAATCGGCCAGGTTGGCAACCTCGAACATGAAAACATTTCTATCGGTAAAGCAGGCCGTAAGCGCCACATGGGTATTCGTCCGACAGTCCGCGGTGTTGTTATGAACCCGAACGACCATCCGCATGGTGGTGGTGAAGGTAAATCGCCTATCGGTATGCCCAGCCCTGTTACACCTTGGGGCAAACCGGCTCTGGGTCTTAAGACCAGAAAGAAAAACAAGGAAACGAATAAGTTTATTGTTAAACGCCGGAATCAGAGATAACCTTTTGAGAGGAGGATTTAGTCTATGAGCAGATCGGTAAAAAAGGGACCGTTTGTGCAAGAACGCTTAATCGCTCGTATCATCGAGATGAATGAAAGCGGTGATAAAAAGGTGCTGAAGACATGGTCGAGAAGCTCCACAATTTTCCCCGAAATGGTCGGGCACACAATTGCGGTTCATGACGGTCGTAAGCATGTTCCGGTTTATGTTACGGAGGATATGGTCGGACATAAGCTTGGTGAATTTGCACCGACAAGAACGTATAGAGGTCACGCCGGAGCCAAAACAACCGGCAAATAAAAAGCGAAAGGAAAGGGTTATATATGGATGCAAGAACATCTGCAAGCGCAACCTTGCGGTATGCAAGAATTTCACCCCGCAAAGTCAAGCTTGTTATTGATCTTATCAGAAATAAACCTGTCGGCACAGCTGCAGGTATTCTGAACAACACGCCCAAGGCGGCCAGCGAGCTTTTGATTAAACTTTTGAACTCGGCCGTTGCCAACGCTGAAAATAATTTCGGCCTCAGTGCAGATAAGCTGTATGTTACGGAAGCGTATGCCAACGAAGGGCCTACCTTAAAGCGTATTCAGCCGAGAGCACAGGGCAGAGCGTTCAGAATCAGAAAAAGAACGAGCCACATCACATTAGTGGTATCCGAGAAAGAGTAAAGGAGGCGAGAGCATGGGTCAGAAAGTACATCCCCACGGTCTTAGGGTTGGCGTAATCAAAGATTGGGATTCGCGTTGGTTCGCGGATGACCGTTCTTTCGCTGATTACCTGATAGAAGACACAAAAATCAGAGAATATATCAAAAAGAAGCTTTTTGCAGCCGGCATCGCTCGCGTTGAAATTGAAAAGGACTCTGCAAAAATCCGCGTTTTCATTCACGCAGCAAAGCCCGGTATCGTTATCGGCAAGAATGGTGCTGACATCGACAAATTGAAGGCACAGCTTGAATCCATGACGGGCAAAAGCGTTAACATCAACATTGTTGAAGTAAAGAATGCAGATGCAAATGCACAGCTCGTTGCAGAGAACATCGCAGCACAGCTTGAGAAGAGAACTTCTTTCAGACGTGCAATGAAATCTACAATGCAAAGAGCAATGCGTCTTGGCGTAAAAGGTATCAAAACCTCTTGTTCCGGTCGTTTGGGCGGCGCAGAAATTGCACGTACCGAGCATTATCATGAAGGAACAATTCCGCTGCAGACACTTCGTGCAGACATCGACTACGGCTTCTATGAAGCAGACACAACCTATGGTAAAATCGGCGTAAAAGTTTGGATTTACAAAGGTGAAGTTTTGCCGGGAGCGAAGAGAGCACCCAAGACGGAGGGAGGCAAGAAAAATGTTAATGCCTAAAAGAGTAAAATACAGAAGAGTTATGCGCGGCAGAATGAAGGGCGTAGCAACTCGCGGCAATAAAATTGCATACGGCTCTTAAGCCATACAGGCACTGGAACCGGCATGGATTACCTCCAACCAGATTGAAGCAGCTCGTATCGCTATGACGCGTTACATTAAGAGAGGCGGTCAGGTTTGGATTAAGATTTTCCCTGACAAGCCGGTAACAGAAAAACCTGCTGAAACTCGTATGGGTAGTGGTAAGGGTTCGCCGGAATACTGGGTAGCCGTTGTAAAGCCCGGTAGAGTTTTATTTGAAATTGGCGGTGTAAATGAAGAAACTGCACGTGAAGCTATGCGCCTTGCAGCACATAAGCTCCCGATTAAGTGCAAATTCATTACCCGTGCATCCCAGGAAACGGAGGGTGATTCGAGTGAAGGTTAATGAAATCCGTGATATGCATGTAGAAGAACTGCAGACCAAACTGCAGGACCTCAAAAAAGAACTTTTCAACTTACGTTTTCAGCACGCTACCAATCAGCTCGATAATCCGATGCGCATTGTTGAAGTCAAAAAGACGATTGCACGGATTAAGACGGTACTGAGAGAGCAAGAGCTTAAAGAAACCGTTTAATGAAAGGAGGAAGCGAAATGGCTGAAAGAAATACGCGTAAGGTCAGAATCGGGGTTGTTGTCAGCGATAAAATGGATAAGACCATTGTCGTTGCCATCGAAAACCACGTAAAGCATCCGCTTTATGGTAAAATTGTTAAGAGGACTTACAAATTAAAAGCGCATGATGCAGAGAACATCTGCGGTATCGGTGATAGAGTAAAGGTTATGGAAACAAGACCTTTAAGCCGCGACAAGCGCTGGAGATTAGTTGAAATCGTCGAAAAGGCGAGATAATAGAATCGGAAGGAGTGAACGGAAATGATACAACAGCAATCACTGCTTAAAGTGGCCGACAACACAGGCGCAAAAGAAATTATGTGCATTCGTTGTCTGGGCGGTTCACTGAAAAGATATGCGAACGTCGGCGATGTTATTGTTGCTTCGGTTAAAAAAGCAACGCCCGGCGGGGTTGTTAAAAAGGGCGAGGTTGTAAAGGCCGTTGTAGTTCGTACCGTCAAGGGCCTGAGAAGACCTGATGGCAGCTATATTCGGTTTGATGAAAATGCGGCCGTTATTATAAGAGATGATAAGAATCCGAGAGGTACACGTATTTTTGGTCCGGTTGCCCGTGAGCTCCGCGACAAGGATTATATGAAGATTATATCCTTGGCGCCGGAAGTACTTTAAGGAGGTGGCAGGAATGCGTAAAATGCACATTAAGAAAGATGATATGGTTCGCGTCATATCCGGCGCAGATAAAAATAAGACCGGTAAGGTTTTGGAAGTGCTCCCTTCAGAAGGTAAGGTTATTGTTGAAGGCGTAGGCATTGTTTCCAAGCATACAAAGCCCCGCAAACAGGGTGAGGTCGGCGGCATTGTAAAGCAGGAAGCTGCAATAGATGCATCCAAGGTTATGCACATTTGCTCAAAGTGCAATAAACCGACCAGAATCGGCAGAAAAGTGTTGGATGACGGCAAAAAGGTAAGAGTTTGCAAAAAATGCAACGAAACCTTTAACGATTAGGAAAGGAGGGAATGCCAATGTCCAGAATGCGAGAAAAATATAAGAGCGAGGTTGCACCTGCGCTGATGAATAAATTTTCTTACAAAAGCGTAATGCAGATTCCCCGCCTTGAAAAAGTTGTAATCAATATCGGTCTCGGCGAAGCGAAGGATAATCCGAAGGCAATCGAGGCTGCATGCGGCGACTTGGCCAAAATTACAGGCCAAAAGCCCGTTGTTACAAAAGCAAAGAAATCTGTTGCAAACTTTAAACTCAGACAGGGCATGAACATCGGTTGCAAGGTAACGCTCAGAAGTGAGAAAATGTACGAGTTTATTGACCGTCTTTTCAATGTAGCGCTGCCGCGCGTTAGAGACTTTAGAGGTATCAACCCGAATTCCTTTGACGGCAGAGGCAACTACACAATGGGCGTTAAGGAACAGTTGATTTTCCCGGAAATAGAGTATGATAAGATAGACAAGGTAAGGGGTATGGATATAATTTTTGTCACTACCGCCAAGACCGATGAGGAGGCACGTGAGTTCTTAACACTTATGGGCGCTCCGTTTGCCAGAAGCTGAGGGGAGGGAACGAAAAAATGGCGAAGAAAGCTATGATTTTAAAGCAACAACGTGAACCGAAGTTCTCCACACGCGCATATTCACGTTGCAGAATCTGCGGAAGACCGCATGCATATCTCAGAAAATTCGGTATTTGCCGTATTTGTTTCAGAGAAATGGCTTACAAAGGTCAAATCCCCGGTGTTAAAAAGGCAAGTTGGTAATTTTAAAGCTACGGAAAAGGAGGTAGTACAATGCAATTGACAGATCCCATTGCTGATATGCTGACACGTATCAGAAATGCAAACTCCGCAAGGCATGAAACTGTTGATATCCCTGCATCCAATATGAAAAAGGCAATCGCTGACATTTTGAATGAAGAAGGTTACATCAGAGGATATCAAATTATAGATGATGAAAAACAAGGTATCATCCGTGTTACTTTGAAATACGGTGCAAACAAAGAGAGAGTTCTTTCGGGTCTTAAAAGAATTTCTAAGCCCGGTTTGCGCGTATATGCAAGTCATGATGAGCTTCCCCGCGTGCTCAAAGGCCTCGGTATTGCCATTATTTCCACATCTAAGGGCATAATGACAGATAAAAAGGCTCGTGCAGCACACGTTGGTGGCGAAGTATTAGCGTTTATTTGGTAAATTTTAAGAAATGGTGGTGAAACGCAATGTCGAGAATTGGGAGAATGCCGATTACTGTACCCGCCGGCGTAGACGTTAAGGTCAGCGCTGCAAACGAAGTTACAGTAAAAGGTCCTAAAGGAACGCTTTGCCAGGCGTTACATCCTGAAATGAAGATTGAGATGAGTGATGGCGTAATCAACATCATTCGTCCTTCTGAACAGAAGAAGCATAAGGCATTACACGGTCTTACACGTTCACTGCTTGCCAATATGGTAACGGGCGTAACGGAAGGCTTTCAGAAAGAGCTCGAAATCAACGGTGTCGGTTACAGAGCACAGATGCAGGGCAAGAAATTGGTTTTGAGTCTGGGCTATTCACATCCTGTTGAGATGGAGCCTGTTGATGGTATCGAAATTGAAGTACCTGCTCCGAACAGAATTATTGTTCGCGGCGCGGACAAGCAGCTGGTAGGTCACATCGCGGCGAATATCCGTGAAAAGAGACTGCCGGAGCCGTATAAGGGCAAGGGTATTAAGTATGTTACTGAGTATATCCGCCGCAAGGAAGGTAAGGCCGGTAAGGCTAAAGGTTAAGAGAGGAGCTGTATAAGATGATTAATAAAGCATCTAGCAATAAGGCAAGATTAAAACGTCATGGACGTATGCGCCGTACAATCGTTGGCACAGAAGCACGTCCCCGTTTAAACGTTTTCAGAAGCCCGAATCATATATACGCCCAGATTATCAATGATGAGAAGGGTGTAACGCTGGCCGCAGCTTCCTCCTTAGATAAGGAATTTAATGGCTACGGCGGTAATGTTGATGCAGCGCGTGAGGTTGGAAAACTGGTCGCGAAGCATGCACTTGCAAAAGGCATTAAGACGGTCGTGTTTGACCGTGGCGGTTACATTTATCACGGACGCGTAGCGGCACTTGCAGAAGGTGCACGCGAAGGCGGACTGGAATTTTAAGAGGAGGGATAGCATGGCAAACAGAATTGATCCCACAGAATTAGACATTAAAGAAAAGGTTGTGTGCCTCAATCGTGTTGCTAAGGTTGTTAAAGGTGGTAGAAACTTCCGCTTTACAGCATTGGTAGTTGTCGGTGACGAGAACGGACACGTAGGCAGCGGACTCGGCAAAGCTGCTGAAATTCCGGATGCAATCCGTAAGGGTATCGAGGATGCTAAGAAAAACATGGTTACAGTTCCGATTGTAGATGGTACTGTTCCGCATGAAATTATCGGTGAATTCGGTGCCGGTCGTGTACTCATTAAACCGGCAGTAGAAGGTACTGGTGTTATCGCAGGCGGCCCTGTCCGTGCGGTCATGGAGCTTGCAGGTATTAAGAACGTTCGTACAAAGTCTCTTCGCAGCAATAACGCAAAGAATGTTGTAGATGCAACAATTGCAGGCCTCAAGAATTTGAAGTTTGCGGCTGATGTAGCACGTCTTCGCGGCAAAGCAATCGAAGAACTGTAAGTAAAGGAGGGTTTGCATTGGCTAAACTCAAGGTTACACTGAAGAAGAGCACTATCGGTTGCAAGAAAGATCAGATTGCAACGGTAGCAGCACTCGGTTTAAAGAAAATCCGTGATACAAAGGAACACGCGGACACACCTCAAATCAGAGGTATGATAAACAAGGTTTCACATTTATTAACGGTAGAGGAAGCTTAAATTAAAGGAGGTGTTGCATTATGAAGCTGTATGAGCTTAGTCCCGTACCGGGCAGCAAAACCGTTGCAAAGCGCAAGGGCAGAGGTGCCGGCACAGGTAATGGCAAAACGGCAGGTAGAGGCCATAAGGGTCAAAACGCACGTTCCGGCGGCGGTGTACGCCCGGGTTTTGAAGGCGGACAGATGCCTTTATACAGACGTTTACCCAAACGCGGTTTTACCAACATATTTGCAAAAGAATATGTTTCAATAAACGTTTCCCAATTGAACAAATTCGCAGACGGTGCAGAGGTTACTGCAGAAACATTGCGTGAAAACGGCATTATCAGCAAGGCGCTCGATGGTGTTGTAATTTTGGGAAGAGGCGAGCTTACTAAGAAACTCACCGTAAAAGCAGTTCGCTTTTCCAAAACTGCTGCTGAGAAAATCGAAGCGGCGGGCGGAAAGGCGGAGGTGATATAAGTGTTTAAGATTTTAAAGAACGCATGGGGCATCCCAGAATTGCGCAAAAAAATGCTTTACACCTTATTGCTTCTCGTAGTATTTCGTTTTGGTTCTGTAATCCCGGTGCCGTGGCTCGATAATGCGGCCTTGGCATCGTGGGTACAGCAGGGTGGTAATACAATTTTCAATATTATGGATATGTTCTCCGGCGGTGCATTCAGCCAGGCAACTATCTTTGCAATGAGTATTTCCCCCTACATTAACTCGTCCATTATTATTCAGCTCTTAACGGTTGCGATTCCTGCATTGGAACGCCTCAGTAAAGAGGGCGAGGAAGGTAGAAAGGTAATCAACAAAATTACAAGATACATTGCAGTTCTGCTTGCATTCGTGCAGGCGGCAGGCCTTTATATCGGCCTTAATAATGCAAACGCAGTATCGAATCCCGGCGTTTTCACATTCTTCGTAATTACATTGAGCTTTACCGCAGGCACAGCATTTTTGATGTGGCTTGGTGAAGAAATTACGGAAAAGGGAATTGGTAATGGTATTTCAATGATTATCTTTGCGGGTATCATATCCCGCGTACCTGCTATGGCAAAGTCCGTTTGGCAGACATTTACGGGTGGTGAATCGCAAAACTATTTGGCAATACTTCTTATCTTGGTATTTGTCGTTTTGATGATTGAAGGCGTTGTACTCTTTAACAATGGTGAAAGAAGAATCCCCGAACAGTACGCAAAACGCGTGGTTGGGAGAAAAATGTATGGTGGCCAGTCCACACATATTCCGATTAAGGTTACAATGGCAGGCGTTATGCCGATTATCTTTGCCATGAGCCTTTTGGCTTTCCCGAGCACAATCGTGTCTTTGGTAAAGCCGAATCCGACAGAAGGTTTTGCACTTTGGGTACTCAAATTCTTTAAC